>NZ_JBBGYS010000018.1:0-119441 GCF_037479595.1 Pseudomonas sp. MYb541
CCTACACCGTGACGACTGAATTGGGAGTGCTTCGCACTCCAGCGCGGGGCAAGCCCGCTCACCACAGAAGCCCCCTCAGCAACCCTCAACAATGCTTGGCAACTTGCCTAGACCTCGCTGTTCGCGACCTCCACCCCATCACTGAACTGCAACGCCGCCAATCGCGCATACAACGCATTGCTCGCAATCAACTGTTGATGCGTCCCGACCGCCACCAACTTACCCTGGTCCATCACCGCAATGCGATCAGCGTTCTTCACAGTGGCCAGTCGATGGGCGATGACCAACGTGGTGCGCCCTTGCATCAGTTGCGGCAGCGCTTGCTGGATCAGGTGTTCACTCTGGGCATCGAGGGCGCTGGTAGCTTCGTCAAGCAGCAGGATCGGCGCGTCCACCAGCAGCGCGCGGGCGATGGCCAGGCGTTGGCGTTGGCCGCCGGAGAGGCCCATGCCGCCGTCGCCCAAGTGAGTCTGGTAGCCGTCGGGCATTTGCAGGATGAAGTCATGGGCGTGGGCAATGCGGGCGGCGGCTTCGACCTGTTCCCGAGTGGCGGTCGGGTTGCCGTAGCGGATGTTGTCTTCGACGCTGCCGAAGAACAGCGCCGGGCTCTGGGACACCAGGGCGAAGTGGCGGCGCAGGTCCATAGGGTCGAGTTCGGTCAGCGGATGGCCTTCGAGCAGGATGCAGCCTTGTTGGGGATCGTAGAAGCGCAGCAACAGGTCGAAAATCGTCGATTTGCCCGCGCCGGATGGGCCCACCAGCGCCAGGGTTTCACCGGGGTTGACGGTCAGGTTCAGGCCGTCGACAGCATAGCTATCGGGCCGTGAAGGGTAGGAAAACCGCAGGTTTTGCAGTTCCATGCGGCCGCTGACCCGCTCAGGCAGTTGCACGGTCCCGGCGGCGGGCGCCTGGATTTCGTTGCTCGACTGCAACAACTCGCCAATCCGCTCAGCGGCCCCGGCGGCGCGTTGCAACTCACCGAGCACTTCGCTCAGGGTGCCGACGGCGCTGCCGACGATCAGGCTATAAAACACAAAAGCCGCCAGCTCGCCGCCGGATATGCGCCCGCTGATCACATCCATGCCGCCCACCCACAGCATCACACCCACGGCGCCGAGCACCAGCATGATCACCAGGGTAATCAGCCAGGCGCGTTGGGTGATGCGTTTGCGCGCGGTAGTGAAGGCGTCTTCCACGGTCACGGCGAAACGCTGCTCGTCCTGCACCTGATGGTTGTAGGCCTGCACGGTCTTGATCTGGCCGAGGGTCTCGGACACATAGCTGCCCACATCGGCGATGCGGTCCTGGCTTTGCCGCGACAAGCTGCGCACCCGGCGGCCGAAGATGAGGATCGGCGCCAACACCAGCGGCAATGCCACCACCACAATGCTGGTGAGCTTGGGGTTGGTCACAAACAGCAACACGATGCCCCCGATGACCATCAACGCGTTGCGCAGGAACAGCGACAGCGACGAGCCGATCACCGATTGCAGCAACGTGGTGTCGGTGGTCAGCCGCGACTGGATCTCCGAACTGCGATTGTTCTCGTAAAAGCCTGGATGCAGGTAGATCAGATGGTTGAACACTTGCCGACGGATGTCCGCCACCACCCGTTCGCCGATCCACGACACCAGGTAAAACCGTGCAAACGTGCCCACTGCCAGGCCCAGTACGAGGATCATGAACAGGCCGATGGACTGGTTGAGCAAGTGTGGTGATTGAGTCATGAAACCCTGGTCCACCAGCAGGCGGATGCCCTGCCCCATGGACAAGGTGATACCGGCCGTGACGATCAGCGCCAACAGGGCGCCGAGCGCCTGCCAGCGGTAGGGCGCGATGAAGCGGCTGGCCAGGCGGATCGCGCGGCGTTGACGGACTGAGAACATGGAGGGCATCACCAGTGAGGAACCTGTCCTCAACATTGGGGGAACTTGGGCAAATAACAATGAGTCAGGTTAATTATGCCCGCCGATACCTATCCCTAGAGGCTATCGGTCTAACCCCTGGCTGGAAATCCGAGGCGGTTTCTGGTGGACTGGGTGTTCAAACCGGTGATCTTGCAGAGAATTGTAACAGCGTGGTCACTCGGGCGGCTTAGAGTCAAGAAGCAAACTAGGTAAACAACCTGATGAGGAGACAGGCCATGACCTTGCAGAACAGCAGCGATGCCAAGATTGAAGTGATCCGCCAACCGCAGCAGTTGCCTTGCTCGTACATCGACGCCAAAGGCCGCGAAGTGCAGATTACCGAAGAGATGATCCAGCAAGCGTGCAGCGAACTGGAACAGCGACTGGTCAAGCCTGCCCAGCAAGGCTGAAGCGCCGATGCTCTTGCAAACCCGGCCCAGGTGGCCGGGTTTTTTATTGGGGTCTAAGCGCTCACGGCGCCCAATGCGCGGATGATGTTCGATAGCACCGCCGATTCACCGTTGATGCGCACCTTCAAGCCATCAATCTCACGGCGCTCCGGGTAGTTCTTGCGCAGCAGGTCAAACGCCTTACGCTGCTCTTCCACCGTTCCTACCAGGCTACGCCGGAAATCCGCATCATCCCGGCGCGGGTCGTACACGCTGCGGCACAGGGTCGCCAACGCCCAGGCCGGGTCGGTGGACGCGTTCAACTGCACCTCGGCCAACCACGGCGACGGCAGTAAATCACTCAACTGAATGCTCGCCTCCTGCCCCAGGTGCGCGCAGAACGCCTGATAGATCTGCGCCGTGCCGCGCTGCTTGCCATCCAGGCTGTAACCAGCGATATGCGGCGTGGCCAGCACGCACAGGTCGGCCAGGTCCACGTCCACTTCAGGTTCGCCCTCCCACACATCCAGCACCGCTTGCAGGTCTTCGCGCGCCAGCAACACCTCGCGCAGGGCGGCGTTGTCCACCACCGGGCCACGGCTGGCGTTGATCAGCCAAGTGCCGGGCTTGAGCTGGTTGAGCCGCTCGCGGTCGAACAGGTGCCAGGTGGAGCCATTGCCGGACTTGGTCAACGGCGTGTGCAGGCTGATCACATCGCATTGCTCGATGATCTGCTCCAGGCTGACGTAATCGCCGTCTTCGGCAATCTGCCGTGGCGGGTCACACACCAGCACGTTCCAGCCCAGGCCCTTGAGCACCTTGACCAGCCGCCCGCCCACTTCGCCGGCTCCAACCACGCCATAGGTGCGCTGAGAGAGGTCGGCACCTTCGATTTCAGCCAGGGTCATCAGGCTGCCCAGCACATAATCCACCACGCCACGGGCATTGCAGCCGGGGGCGCTGGACCACTGGATGCCGGCCTGCTTGAAGTAGTCGAGGTCCAGGTGATCGGTGCCGATGGTGCAAGTGCCGACGAAACGCACGTTCGTCCCCTCCAGCAGCGCACGGTTAACGTTGGTCACCGAGCGCACCAGCAACACGTCAGCCTGCTCGACTGTGGCGCGGTCGATGGAACGGCCGGGCACCCGGCGGATGTCGCCAAATCCCTGGAAGAATGCATCGAGCAGCGGAATATTTTCGTCGGCAACAATCAACATGGCAGGCTCCTTTCGCGGACCCGCAGTGTACAGGGATCGCGGCCCGCGCTTACAAATCCCTAACACAGGATTTTTCCTGACCAATGCGTCAAAGCGTAGAATCCGCGGTCCTTGCGCATCCCTTTATTGGACACCTGTACGTGAACACTGCCTCTGCCACCCTCACCCGCCCCGCCCGCATCAGCCGGGAAGTCGGCGGCCTGCTGACGCTCGCCCTGCCGATCATGGTCGGCCAACTGGCCACCACTGCGATGAGTTTTGTCGATGCGGTGATGGCCGGCCGCGTCAGTCCCCAAGACTTGGCGGCAGTGGGCCTGGGCAACTCGATCTGGATTCCGGTCTACCTGCTGATGAGCGGTACGCTGCTGGCCACCACGCCGAAAGTCGCCCAACGCTACGGTGCGGGCCAGTACAGCGAAATCGGACCGCTGGTGCGTCAGTCACTGTGGCTGGCCTTGGTGGTCGGCATCATCGGCTCACTGCTACTGCTCTGCGCCGAGCCGATCCTGCATGCAATGAAGGTGGAGCCGGACCTGATCGCGCCCACCATGGGTTACCTGCATGGCATCGCCGCCGGTATGCCGGCCATTGCGTTCTATTACGTGCTGCGCTGCTTCAGTGACGGCCTGGGCCGTACGCTGCCGAGCATGGTCATGGGCCTGTGCGGCCTGGCGCTGAATATCCCGCTGAACTACATCTTCATCTACGGTCACCTCGGCCTGCCGGCCATGGGCGGCGTAGGTTGCGGTTGGGCCACGGCCATTTCGATGTGGGTGATGATGCTTGGCCTGGCCGGCTGGACCCGCTGGGGGCCGGCCTACCAGAGCAGCGAACTGTTCAAGCGTTTCGACTGGCCACAATGGGCGGTGATCAAGCGCGTGCTGGGCATTGGCCTGCCGATTGGCGTGGCGATTTTTGCCGAGTCGAGCATTTTTGCGGTGATTGCCCTACTGCTGGGCAGCTTGGGAGCCACGGTGGTATCCGGTCATCAGATCGCGCTGAACGTCAGCTCCCTGGTGTTCATGATCCCCTACTCCCTGAGCATGGCCGTCACTGTGCGGGTCGGCCAGGCCCTAGGGCGTGGCGAACCGCGTGAAGCCCGCTTCGCCGCAGGTGTCGGCATGGGCACGGCGCTGGCCTACGCCTGCCTGTCCTGCAGCCTGATGTTGCTGTTTCGCGAGCAGATTGCGGCGATCTATACCCCGGACCCGGTGGTCATTCACTTGGCTTCGACGCTGATCGTGTTCTCGGCACTGTTCCAGTTTTCCGACTCGATCCAGGTCACGGCGGCTGGCGCACTGCGTGGTTACCAGGACACCCGAGTGACGATGGTACTGACCTTGTTCGCCTATTGGGGCGTTGGCCTGCCGGTGGGTTACGCCCTGGGGCTGACGAATTGGCTCGGCGAGCCGAGCGGCCCAAGCGGCTTGTGGCAAGGGCTGATCGTGGGCCTGAGCTGTGCGGCGGGGATGTTGCTGGTACGCCTGGCGCGCAGTGCACGCCGGCGAATTCGCGCCGACAAGGCGCGGGTTTAAGCGGACTTCTTGCGGATCCAGTACAGGTACGTACCGGCCTGCTCCTGCTGATCCACCAGTTCGTGGTCAAGGAACACGCAGAACTTGGGGATATCGCGGCGCGTGGACGGGTCGGTCGCGATCACCTTGAGCAAGCCGCCGGGCACCAGGTCGCGGATGTGCTGGTGCAGCATCATCACGGGCTCTGGGCAATTCAAGCCTGTTGCATCTAGGGTGCCGTCGACGGCGGTGTCGAAAATATCGCTCATGATCTACTCCTGAAACTGGCCGCCAGTCTACCGGGCCTTGGTTTTCTTCACATCCACCAACCGACGCAGGTGGCAGGTCACTTCCTCTCGGTCGTGGTACAGCTGCTTGCAGCCGATCTCCACGCGGATGCCGCGCTCTTTGAAACCGTCTTCGATGCGTTCCAGCAAGCGCTTCACTTCGGCGTAGCGCTGTTTCATCGGCAGCTTCAGGTTCACCACCGCCTCGCGGCAATGCCCCTCGCCGATCCAGGTTTCCAGCAGCGCGGCGTTACGCGCCGGTTTTTCGACGATGTCGCAGACCATCCAGTCCACCGGCTGCTTGGGCACGAAGGTGAAACCGTCGGCCATCAAGTGCTGCACCAAGCCAGTGTCCATCAGGCTTTCGGCCATCGGGCCGTTATCGATGGCGGTCACCAGCATGCCACGGTTGACCAACTGCCAGGTCCAGCCGCCGGGCGCTGCACCGAGGTCGACGCCCGTCATGTCGCCGTGCAGGCGCTCGTCCCACTGGTCGCGGGGGATGAAGTGGTGCCAGGCCTCTTCCAGCTTGAGGGTCGAACGGCTGGGCGCTTCGCGGGGGAATTTCAAACGCGGAATACCCATCGGCCACATCGCCGAGTTGTTCGACTCGGCCAGGCCCATGAACACTTCGCGGCCACTCTTGAAGGTCAGCAGCAGGCGCGGCTTGCTCGGGTCGTCCACCAGCTTGCCGGCGTTCAGGAGGGCTTTGCGCAGGTGCACGTCGAATTTCTTGCAGAAGTTCGACAGTTCCTTGCCGTCGTTGGTATCGACCATCTCCAGCCACAGGCTGCCGCACACCGGGAATTCGCGCAGGTGGGCGAGGATCACGCTGATGCGGTCCGTTTCCGGCAGGTCGATGAACACCCCGCGCGCCCACTGCCGAGGAAAAATCAGCTCGGCAAAGCGTTGGCCGTGCATCAGGCGCTGGGCGCCGTCTTCTTCGGTGCAGACAAATTCGGCGCAGGCGCTGCCGGTCTTGGCCTTGGCGTAGCCGGAAACGTTCAGGCGCGCGGCGAGGTCCGCGATCTCGGAACAGACTTCGCCTTCAAAACCCGGGCGGCAGTGCATAAAAAGGGTGTTCATCAACTCTCCAAGTGAATCAACTGACGTTGCGCTGTCGCAATGCCTGTCATGAAAACCCGCGCATGATAACGGAGTTCGGAACCTTGGACTTAACGATAGAGTCCAGTTATTAGCCTGCTAATGAAAACAGGGCTAAGTTGATAGCTCTGTTCGTCCCGTCAGGTCCGTAGCCGTGCGGACCATAAGGAGTCGTGTCATGTCATCGCTTGATAGCCTGAGAACCCTTAAGACCCTTGAAATAGACAGCAAAACCTACCACTACTTCAGCCTGCCCGAAGCCGCCAAGAGCCTGGGTGACCTGGACAAGCTACCGATGTCACTGAAGGTGCTGCTGGAAAACCTGCTGCGCTGGGAAGACAACAAGACCGTCACCGGCGCCGACCTCAAGGCCATTGCCGCCTGGCTCAAGGAACGTCAGTCCGACCGTGAGATCCAGTACCGCCCCGCCCGAGTGTTGATGCAAGACTTTACCGGCGTCCCCGCCGTGGTCGACCTGGCCGCCATGCGCGCCGCCGTGGCCAAGGCCGGGGGCGATCCGCAGCGCATCAACCCGCTATCGCCCGTGGACCTGGTAATTGACCATTCGGTGATGGTCGACAAGTTCGGCAACGCCGACGCCTTTGAGCAGAACGTCGACATCGAAATGCAGCGCAACGGCGAACGCTACGCTTTCCTGCGCTGGGGCCAGAGCGCCTTTGACAACTTCAGTGTGGTGCCACCGGGCACCGGCATCTGCCACCAGGTCAACCTCGAATACCTCGGCCGCACCGTGTGGACCAAGGACGAAGACGGTCGCACTTACGCCTTCCCCGACACCTTGGTCGGCACTGACTCCCACACCACCATGATCAACGGCCTGGGCGTACTCGGCTGGGGCGTGGGCGGGATCGAAGCGGAAGCGGCGATGCTCGGCCAACCGGTGTCGATGCTGATCCCGGAAGTGATCGGCTTCAAGCTCACCGGCAAATTGAAGGAAGGCATCACCGCCACTGACTTGGTGCTGACCGTGACCCAGATGCTGCGCAAGAAAGGCGTGGTGGGTAAATTCGTCGAGTTCTATGGCGACGGCTTGGCCGACCTGCCGTTGGCCGACCGCGCCACCATCGCCAACATGGCCCCGGAATACGGCGCCACCTGCGGCTTTTTCCCGGTGGATGAGGTAACACTGGACTACCTGCGCCTCTCCGGCCGTCCCGCAGAAACCGTGAAGCTGGTCGAGGCTTACACCAAAGCCCAGGGCCTGTGGCGCAACGCGGGCCAGGAGCCGGTGTTCACCGACAGCCTGGCCCTGGACATGGGCAGCGTCGAAGCCAGCCTGGCCGGGCCGAAACGCCCGCAGGACCGTGTGGCGCTTCCGAATGTCAGCCAAGCCTTCAGCGACTTCCTCGACCTGCAATTCAAACCCACCAACAAAGAAGAGGGCCGCCTGGAAAGCGAAGGCGGTGGCGGGGTTGCCGTGGGCAATGCCGACCTCGTCGGCGAAACCGACTATGAATACGACGGCCAGACCTATCGCCTGAAAAACGGCGCGGTGGTGATCGCCGCGATCACGTCCTGCACCAACACCTCCAACCCCAGCGTGATGATGGCGGCCGGGCTGGTGGCGAAAAAGGCCGTGGAAAAAGGCCTGACACGCAAACCGTGGGTTAAAACCTCTCTGGCGCCAGGCTCCAAAGTGGTTACCGACTATTACAAAGCGGCGGGCCTCACCCAGTATCTGGACAAGCTCGGCTTTGATTTGGTGGGTTACGGCTGCACCACCTGCATCGGCAACTCCGGCCCGCTGCCCGAGCCGATCGAAAAAGCCATCCAGAGGGCCGACCTTGCAGTGGCGTCTGTGCTGTCGGGTAACCGCAACTTCGAAGGCCGCGTGCACCCGCTGGTGAAAACCAACTGGTTGGCTTCGCCGCCGCTGGTGGTGGCGTATGCCTTGGCGGGCACCGTGCGCATCGATATCAGCAGTGAACCGCTGGGTAACGATCAGGACGGCAAGCCGGTGTACCTCAAGGACATCTGGCCAAGCAGCAAGGAAATCGCGGATGCCGTGGCTCAGGTCAGCACCGGTATGTTCCACAAGGAATACGCCGAGGTATTCGCCGGTGACGAGCAGTGGCAAGCCATTGAAGTGCCACAGGCCGCCACCTACGTGTGGCAGAAAGACTCGACCTACATTCAGCACCCGCCATTCTTCGACGATATTGCAGGCCCACTGCCGGTCATCAAGGACGTCAAAGGCGCCAACGTGCTGGCGCTGCTGGGCGACTCGGTGACCACCGACCACATCTCCCCGGCCGGCAATATCAAGACCGACAGCCCCGCCGGTCGCTACCTGCGTGAACAAGGCGTGGAACCGCGCGACTTCAACTCCTACGGCTCACGCAGGGGCAACCATGAAGTGATGATGCGTGGCACCTTTGCCAATATCCGTATCCGCAATGAAATGCTCGGCGGCGAAGAAGGCGGCAATACGCTGTACATCCCCACTGGCGAGAAAATGCCGATCTACGATGCGTCGATGAAATACCAGGCGTCGGGCACACCGCTGGTGGTGGTGGCCGGCCAGGAATATGGCACCGGCTCCAGCCGCGACTGGGCAGCCAAGGGCACCAACCTGCTGGGCGTCAAGGCGGTGATCGCCGAGAGTTTCGAGCGGATTCACCGGTCCAACCTGGTGGGCATGGGCGTGCTGCCGCTGCAGTTCAAGCTGGATCAGAACCGCAAGTCGCTCAAGCTCACCGGCAAGGAGAAGATCGACATTCTCGGTCTGACCGAGGTGGAGATCGTGCCGAGGATGAACCTGACGCTGGTGATTACGCGGGAGGATGGCAGCAGCGAGAAGGTCGAGGTGCTGTGCCGGATCGATACGCTCAATGAGGTGGAATACTTCAAGTCGGGCGGCATCTTGCACTACGTGCTGCGCCAGTTGATCGCCTCTTAAGAACGATAGATGTCAAATGTGGGAGGGGCGGTGCGACGGTTCGACTTGCCCCCGATGGCGGCGTGTCAGTCAATAGATGTATGACTGATCCACCGCCATCGGGGGCAAGCCTCCTGACAAAATTTCAACTGTATTTCAAATCAGCCGAACAACCACTTCCACAGCAGCACCAGCACCACCACCGCCAGCACCGGCCGCGCAATCCGGTAAGCCTTCGGATGCTTGCGCTTCCACTGCTTGACCACGCCGCTGAACTTGTCACTGAAGGTCTTGCTCCAGGCATACGCCTGGTTGATCCCGCCCACGCGCTCGTCATCCAGGTTCTGCGGCGCAGTGGCGCGCCCCAATTGCTTGCTGACCCAACGGTTGACGCGGGTCATCACGCGGTTGCTCAGTGGCCGCTCGATGTCGCAGAACAGGATCACACGGGTCTGCTCGGTTTCGTTCTTGACCCAGTGCACGTAGGTTTCGTCGAACATCACGTCTTCACCGTCACGCCAGGCGTAGACCTGGCCGTCGACAAAGATGCGGCAGTCGTCAGAGTTCGGCGTCGACAGGCCCAGGTGATAACGCAGGGAACCGGCAAACGGGTCGCGGTGCGGGTTGAGGTGGCTGCCGCCCGGCAACAGCGCGAACATCGCGCCCTTGACGTTGGGAATGCTGCTCACCAGCGCCACGGTTTTCGGGCACAGCGCCTCGGCCGACGGCAGGGGTTTGTCGTACCACTTGAGGTAGAAACGCTTCCAGCCCTTCTTGAAGAACGAGCCGAAGCCGGCGTCGTTGTTCTTTTCGGCCGCGCGGATGTATCCCTCGTCGAACAGGTGCATGGCCTCTTCGCGGATCACTTCCCAGTTGTCCTTGAGCACATCCAGTTCCGGGAACTTGCTGCGGTCCAGGTACGGCTTGGACGGCACGGCCGAGAACAGGTACATCAAGGCGTTATACGGGGCGAACAGCGCCGAATGGTTGACGAACTGGCGCAACAGCGGCAAACGCGCCTTGCCGCGCAGGTGCACATACAACGTGCTGCCGATAAACAACGCCAGCACCGACAGCTTGGCGGCCAAAGAAAAGGTCATGCAGCAACTCCTGGAAATAAGCGCCTGGCCAACAGCAGACGTAGCAGCCGGCCATGATAAACAGTTGGGCCATTATGCAGAAGGCCCGGGCTATCGGCGCTGACTCAAATCAAGCCTGGTTTTCTTGCTCGGTAAACAAATCGCTGAACAGCATGCTCGACAGGTAGCGCTCACCGGAGTCCGGCAGGATCACCACGATAGTCTTGCCCTGCATCTCCGGTTTCTCGGCCAAGCGTACCGCCACGGCCATCGCGGCGCCGCAGGAGATACCGCACAGAATCCCCTCTTCCTGCATCAGGCGCAGGGCCATGGCCTTGGATTCGTCGTCGGTCACCAGCTCCACACGGTCAACCATCGACAGGTCAAGGTTCTTCGGCACAAACCCGGCGCCGATGCCCTGGATCTTGTGCGGGCTGGGCTTGATCTCTTCACCGGCCAGCGCCTGGGTGATCACCGGCGACACAATCGGCTCGACCGCCACCGACAGGATCGGTTTGCCCGCGATGTTCTTGATATAGCGCGATACACCGGTGATGGTGCCGCCAGTGCCCACCCCCGCCACCAGCACGTCCACGGCGCCATCGGTGTCATTCCAGATTTCCGGACCGGTGGTTTTCTCGTGGATCGCCGGGTTGGCCGGGTTTTCGAACTGAGCCGGCATGAAATAGGTGGCGGGGTCGCTGGCAACGATTTCGCCGGCTTTCTCGATCGCACCCTTCATGCCCTTGGCCGGCTCGGTCAGCACCAGCTCGGCGCCGAGTGCCTTGAGCACCTTGCGTCGCTCGATGCTCATGGAGGCCGGCATGGTCAGCAGCAATTTGTACCCACGGGCGGCGGCGACGAATGCCAGGCCGATGCCGGTGTTGCCGGAGGTGGGCTCGACAATGGTCATGCCCGGCTTGAGTTTGCCGGTGCTTTCAGCGTCCCAGATCATGTTTGCGCCAATGCGGCACTTCACCGAGTAACCTGGGTTCCGCCCTTCGATCTTGGCCAGGATGGTCACGCCACGCGGTGCGATCCGGTTGATCTGAACCAGGGGCGTGTTACCGATGGAGTGCGCGTTGTCTGCAAAGATGCGGCTCATGACGGGTCCTATTGGGCGGTGTTCAGGAAGGCCACAAGGGTATGCCTCGTGCCGCGAAGCGTCCAGTCGGAGGAACGTTGCACGCTTCACAACAGTCCATCCCCTATACGGACAGAGGACCCTCCCCATGAAACGTCGCTACAGCTGGCCACTATGGACCGTTGCCGGATTGCTGGTGGTGCTGGTTGCCCTGAGCATCGCCCTGCCCTACCTGGTGCGCAACTATTTGAATGAGAAGCTCGCTGATATGGGCGACTACCGCGGCCAGGTTACCGATGTGGACCTGGCCCTGTGGCGCGGCGCCTACAGGATCAACGGCCTGGAGATCATCAAGGTCGACGGCAAAGTGCCCGTACCGTTCGTCAAGGCGCCGTTGATCGACCTGGCGGTGAGCTGGCACTCGCTGTGGTACGACCATGCGGTAGTCGCCAAGGTGCGCTTTATCAACCCCGAAGTGAACTTCGTCGACGGCGGCGCCAACAAGCAGGCGTCCCAGACCGGTAAGGGCACCGACTGGCGCGAGCAATTGAGCAAGCTGGCCCCCATCACCCTCGACGAGGTGCGCATCGAGGACGGCAAGATCGCCTTCCACAACTTCAACTCCAAACCACCGGTCAACATCAATGCCACCGAGGTCAACGCCAGCTTCTATAACCTGACCAACGTGGTCGACGTCAAAGGCAAGCGCGACGCCCGCTTCGAGGGCAAGGCGCTCCTTCTGGGCCAGGCGCCGCTCGAAGCCACCGCCACCTTCGACCCGCTGAGCAATTTCGAGAACTTCGAATTCCGTTTTCGCGCCAAGGACCTGCAGCTCAAGCGCATGAATGACTTCGCCTCGGCCTACGGCAAATTCGATTTCAAGGCTGGCACCGGCGACGTGGTGATCGAAGCCCAGGCGGAAAAAGGCCAGTTGACCGGCTATATCAAGCCGCTGATGCGCGATGTGGAAGTGTTCGACTGGCAACAAGATGTGGAGAACAAGGACAAGAACATCTTCCGCTCGATCTGGGAGGCCGTGGTCGGCGCCAGTGAAACCGTGCTGAAAAACCAGGCGAAAAACCAGTTCGCCACCCGTGTTGAACTCAGTGGCAGCGTGCACCAGCAAAATGTCAGCGCGTTTTCCGCGTTTTTGGCGATTTTGCGCAATGGGTTCATCCAGGCGTTCAATGCGCGCTATGAACAACCCAAGCCCTCGGCGGATTGATCGTGACTGGTCATTCAGAGACTGAATAAGCCGCCTGCGTTCACAGTCGCCGGGGCTGCGCGGTATAGTCCGGGCATTGATGAATGCGAGGAAACACCGATGAAGTTCGAAGGCACCCAGGCCTATGTGGCTACCGATGACCTGAAACTGGCCGTCAACGCCGCCATTACCCTGGAGCGGCCGCTGCTGGTCAAGGGCGAGCCCGGCACCGGCAAGACCATGCTCGCCGAGCAATTGGCCGAGTCCTTCGGCGCCAAGCTGATCACCTGGCACATCAAGTCCACCACAAAGGCCCACCAGGGCCTGTACGAGTACGACGCGGTCAGCCGTCTGCGCGACTCGCAGCTGGGCGTGGACAAGGTGCATGACGTGCGCAACTACCTGAAAAAGGGCAAGCTCTGGGAAGCTTTCGAATCCGAAGAGCGGGTGATCCTGTTGATCGATGAAATCGACAAGGCCGACATCGAGTTCCCCAACGACCTGCTGCAAGAACTCGACAAGATGGAGTTCTACGTCTACGAAATCGACGAGACCATCAAGGCCAAGAAACGCCCGATCATCATCATTACCTCCAACAACGAAAAAGAGCTGCCGGACGCGTTCCTGCGTCGCTGTTTCTTCCACTACATCGCCTTCCCAGACCGCACCACCTTGCAGAAGATCGTCGACGTGCACTACCCCGACATCAAGAAAGACCTGGTCAGCGAAGCGCTGGACGTGTTCTTCGACGTGCGCAAAGTACCGGGCCTGAAGAAAAAGCCCTCCACCTCCGAACTGGTGGACTGGCTCAAGCTGCTGATGGCCGACAACATCGGCGAAGCCGTGCTGCGCGAGCGCGACCCGACCAAGGCTATTCCGCCGCTGGCCGGTGCGTTGGTGAAGAACGAGCAAGACGTGCAGTTGCTGGAGCGTCTGGCGTTCATGAGCCGTCGCGGTAATCGCTGATGCTGCTCAACCTGTTCAACGAGATGCGTGCCGCCAAGGTACCGGTGTCGGTGCGCGAGCTGCTCGACCTGATCAACGCGCTGAAAATGCGCGTGACCTTCGCCGATATGGACGAGTTCTACTACTTGGCCCGGGCGATCCTGGTCAAGGACGAGCGGCATTTCGACAAGTTCGACCGGGCCTTCGGCGCTTATTTCAATGGCCTGGAAAAACTCGACGACCACCTGCAGGCGTTGATCCCCGAAGACTGGCTGCGCAAGGAATTCGAACGTTCGCTGACCGATGAGGAACGCGCGCAGATCCAGTCGCTGGGTGGCCTCGACAAACTCATCGAGGAATTCAAGAAACGCCTGGAAGAACAGAAGGAACGTCACGCCGGCGGCAACAAGTGGATCGGCACCGGCGGCACCAGCCCCTTTGGCTCCGGCGGCTATAACCCGGAAGGCATTCGCGTCGGCGATGCCGGCAAGCGCCAGGGCAAGGCCGTTAAGGTGTGGGACCAACGCGAGTACAAGAACCTCGACGACCAGGTTGAACTGGGCACGCGCAACATCAAGATCGCCCTGCGCCGCCTGCGCAAATTTGCGCGCCAGGGTGCTGCGGAAGAGCTGGATATTGACGGCACCATCGACCACACCGCACGTGACGCCGGGTTGCTGAATATCCAGATGCGCCCGGAGCGGCGCAACACCATCAAGCTGCTATTGCTGTTCGATATCGGCGGCTCGATGGATGCCCACGTGAAGATCTGCGAAGAGCTGTTCTCCGCGTGCAAGACCGAGTTCAAGCATTTGGAGTACTTCTACTTCCATAACTTCGTGTACGAATCGGTGTGGAAGAACAACCAGCGCCGCACCTCGGAACGCACCTCAACCCAGGATTTGCTGCATAAGTACGGCGCGGACTACAAAGTGATCTTTATCGGCGATGCGTCGATGGCGCCGTACGAGATCACCCAGGCCGGCGGCAGCGTCGAGCACTGGAATGAGGAGCCGGGCTATGTGTGGATGCAGCGCTTCATGGCCAAGTACAAGAAGCTGATCTGGATTAACCCGTATCCGAAGGACACCTGGGGGTATACCGCGTCGACGGGGATTGTGCGGGAGTTGGTGGAGGATCAGATGTATCCGCTGACGCTGCGCGGGTTGGAAGAAGGGATGCGGTTCTTGTCCAAGTAAACCGCTAGCCTTCGGAGGAACCGAATATCCGCTCTACATGAGTTGATATGATTTGGATTGGCACCCGTCGTGCCATCCGAACACCAGAAAATTCCTGCTGAAACGTTGGACCAGTTCCTTATCCACAAGATTGATCCGACCGTCGTTATTTACATCCCAACTTAAAGAGGCTCCCTTACCGGAGCCATCACCGCTGATATAGAGGGCAGCCGTATAGGCAAGCGTTTCATCGTAGAAGTCCAGATAAACCACATCAGGCTTATTGTTATCGTCGATATCATAAGCGCGCAAGATCAAGAATCGCATATGGCAAATCAGTTGAGGGCAGAGCCGATAGGCTGGCATTGCTACCGCTGAAGCTCGATACCCTAAACCTGATAGGAAGAGTCAGCCACTTCTGACACCTCTGTGCGACTGCAGCGTTGCACACACGAACGCGCCGATTGTGTTGCTCAATGATCGGCAGACCATTGCTGGTTACCCGCGTTTAGGTGCGCTGGCGCGGCTGGCGCAGTGTCTGCCGGGGTAGAAAGTTCGGTTGGTACCGGTGGTTCAAGAGACTGCGCACCGTCAACACATTCAGTATTTGCAGCGGTTTCGCTGATTTTGTAGGAACTCGGCATCGCTGATGCGAGTTTCCCCGTCGGCGCCTCAAAGAGGTCGGAATTGACTGACGGTTTCTGGCGAGGTCGGTGAATCGACGTCAAACCGTACAAATGGGAGCCTATTGTCTTCTTCCTTTACCGGTTTTCTTTATGCGCTTCTTGATCTTGCGTGCTCACGATGTCTACGACAGCAACAAACCTGATGTGGTTTACCTGGACTTTCACGATGAGGCTCTTGCCCAGCCTGTTGTTTTAAAAGCCACCCTCTTCGATATCAATAATGACGGCAAACTTGAATGGAGCCTGGCCGACGACGTCAATAACAACGGCGTGGTCGACAGGCTGGATGAAGTGATGGCGCTTGAATTCGCGCAGCAATTCATTGAGTTCAATTGGTTCAGCCTGGATGCGCCCTTCGTTAAATACCTGAAGATTTTTGCCGAAGACTTTGACGCCAACGGCATACCCGATACCGTGCGCCTGCATTTTCATGAAGGCGAGGGTGTTCCTCGTGATGAAACTATTGTCTATACGGCTGCGTTTTACACCAACGGCGACGGTTCCGGTGCGGGTACGCCAATTAGTTGGGATGTGAATAACGACGGTAAGTCCAACATTGTTGACACAGAGCTGGTCCGCCGTTTTACTCGAAATTTTCTAGTCTTCGACTGGCATGATGCACACACATGCAAGCCTTCGAAAAAACCGCGTAAGCCGCCAGTACCGCGTCCACGCAAAAAATGCTGAGCAATACTGGGCGCTTATTTGGACAAGAACCGCATCCCTTCCCCCAGGCCGCGCAAGGTTAGCGGTTACATCTGACCCTCGATCAGTTTCCGAACGATATTGATCGAGGCGGTATACCCCCACGTGTCCTTGGGATACGGGTTAATCCAGATGAACTTCCTGTACTTGGCCATGAAGCGCTGCATCCACACATACCCAGGTTCCTCGTTCCAGTGCTCAACACTAAAACGGCCCTCAAACCCCACTGTTGTATCGAGCCAAAAACTTCACATGCTGTTCGTGGGCGGTTTGCTGTACAACCGGTGCAAGCCGTACTTTTTCACCCGGCAAACACTGCGCCAAGCGCGCCAACGCCAATGGCGTCAAGGCTCCCAGGCGCGGATAACCACCGATGGTCTGCCGATCATTAAGCAACACAATCGGCTGCCCATCCGGTGGTACCTGGATTGCGCCCAACGGAATCCCTTCGGAAATCAGCGACGGCCCCTGGTACTGCAACGGCGTGCCCAGCAGGCGCATGCCCATGCGGTCGGCGCGGCTGTCCAGGGTCCATTCGGTGTTGAACGCATCGAACAGGCTTTGCCCGCTGAACTGGCCGATCTGCGCGCCAACGATCACATCCAACGGTTTACCGGATTGCAAATCCGGTGCGCTCAGCACCTTCATTGCGCCACCTGTACCGGAATAGACCAAGCACGCGCCTTCGGCCAGTGACTTACCGAAACCGTCCACGCCGCCCAGTTCTTCACGTACAACGGTGGCGCAACTGCCCAGCACATCCGGCGCATCAAACCCACCCGGTGCCGCCAGGTAGGCCCGCGCGCCATTGAATGGCTGGGTGAAACGCAAACGCTGGCCCTTTTGCAGTATAAAACTGCGGCCAGGGCTGATGGCGCGTTCGTCGATGTAAGCACCCAAATCCGCACCGGCGAGGGCCAGCAGGCAATAATCCTCGGCCTGCACGGTAAAACCACCGAGGGTGATTTCCACCACCGGCGCGTCCAGCGCATTGTCCAGCAGCCAGTTGGCCCAGGACATCGACACCCAATCCAGCGCGCCGCCCTGGGTCACTCCCAGGTGGCGCACGCCGAAACGGCCGGCGTCCTGCAACAGGCACAGCGGTGTGCTGGCCTCGATGATCAAGCGGCTCATGCCTGCGCCTCCAACGGCGTGTCATCGCCACCCAGTTTGATGAATTCGGCGTGATCGACAGATTCGAAGCGCACAGTGTCGCCCGGTTGCATCAGGCTGTAGCCGTCTCGCTCACGATCGAAGAGTTTGGCCGGCGTGCGGCCTATCAGGTTCCAGCCGCCCGGCGAGACCACCGGATAGGCGGCGGTTTGCCGTTCGGCGATGCCGACACTGCCCGCCGCCACGCGTTTGCGCGGGGTGTTTAGGCGTGGCGCAGCGAGGATTTCATCCACCAGGCCCATAAAGGCAAAACCGGGGGCGAAGCCGAGGGCGAACACTTGGTATTCGTGGGCGCTGTGGCGGCGGATCACGTCGTCGATGGTCAGGCCGCTGCGTCGGCTGAGCAGGGTCAACTCGGGACCGACGCTCAGGTCGTACCACACCGGCAGCACATGGCACTGGCCGCTGCCCTGGGTGTGCGGTTGCAGGTCCGTCAGGGCCAGGTCGATCAATTCCCGTGCCTGGGCTGGGTTCAATGCGCCGAGGTCGTAATGCACCATCAAGGTGGTGTAGGACGGCACCAGGTCCACCAAGGCCGCGCCGAAACCGCTGCGCAAGCGCTGAGTGGCGGCGAGCATCCACGGCATGTTGGCTTCGGCGATTGCATCAAACAGACGCACCATCAGGCAGTCGATGGCTACCACTTCAATCCGAGGCTTCATGCTGGCTTCAATGCCTCGCGGATACGCTGCACGGCGGCGATCGAGCTGGCGTTGTCACCGTGTACGCACAGCGTATTGGCCTGCAGGACCAACGAGCTGCCGTCGCTGGCGGTCAGGGCTTCACCTCGGGAGATGGTCAGGGCTTGCTGCAGGATGGTGTCGGAATCGTGGTGCACGGCACCGGGCAACTGGCGCGAAACCAGGTGGCCCTTGTTGTCATAGGCGCGGTCGGCAAAGGCTTCAAACCACAGGGTGACGCCATACTCGTCGCCTAACGCCTGCGCTACGCTGTTGTCGCGGGTGGCGAGCAACATCAGCGGCAGTTCGCCGTAGGCCGCCACGGCCTGGATCACCGCACGCAATTGCGCCGGGTTGGCCATCATGTCGTTGTACATCGCGCCGTGGGGCTTCACATAGCTGACCCGCCCACCTTGCGCCCGACAGATGCCGTCGAGGGCGCCGATCTGATAGTGCAACAGGTCCTGGATTTCCTGGGGCGTGTAGACCATGGAACGACGGCCAAAACCCTGCAGGTCCTGATACGCCGGGTGCGCACCGACTTGCACGCCATGCTTGAGTGCCAGGCTGACGGTCTTGCGCATGATGCTCGGGTCACCGGCATGGAAGCCGCAGGCCACATTGGCGCAATCGATGAACGGCATGACCTCGGCGTCCAGACCCAGGGTCCAGTTACCGAAGCTTTCGCCAATGTCGCAATTCAGAAGAAGGCGGCTCACGCTGGTCGCTCCTGTAGGCTTTATTTTTTTGTAGTGTGGGATTTTTTACACAGAACTCGCAACTTGTCCTGACCCCCCTACGACGCTTATCGTGGAATGGCTCGATTTTTGGCGCTGGCCCGGTGCGGCGTCCAACTAATAAAAACCGATCCATGCATAAGAAAAAGTTGATCCCATGAATTTGAAGTTCCTCGAAACCTTCGTCTGGGTGGCCAAGCTCAAGAGTTTCCGCCTGACCGCCGAGAAGTTGTTCACCACCCAGGCGTCGATCTCCAGCCGCATCGCGGTGCTGGAAAGTGAACTGGGGGTGAAATTGTTTCTGCGTGACTCACGCGGCGTGAGCCTGACCCCGGAAGGCTTGAAGGTGCTCGATTACGCCGAGCAAATGATGGTGACCATGCAGGGCTTGAAGCAGTCCCTGGAGACTACCAGCAGCAAAGTCGGGCGCATCCGCATCGGCGCGATGGACACGGTGATCCACACCTGGCTGAGCCCGTTGGTGGCGGAACTGATGGACTACTTCCCGCTGGTAGAAATCGAATTGGTCGCCGATACCGCGCTGAACCTCAGCGATCAGCTGCAAAAAGGCTTCCTCGACCTGATCCTGCAAACCGACCTGCTGCGCCTCGAAACCGTGCGCAGCCTGGAGCTGTGCAGCCACCCCATGGCCTGGATCGTCGCCAGCCAGTCGATCTATAACCGTGACTACGCCTCCCTGGCCGAACTGGCCCAGGAGCGCATCATCACCTACTCGAAAAACTCCCATCCGCACCAGGACGTGATCAGCCTGATGCAAGCCAACGGCGTGGCCGCGCCACGGATGAACTGTGTGAACTCGGTGTCGGCGATTACTCGCTTGTTGCGCGATGGCTTCGGAATTGGCGCGCTGCCGCCGGTGCTGGTCAGCGAAGAACTGGCGCGCGGCGAATTGGTGATGTTGCCGATGGCGCAGAAACTGCCGAACTTGCAGGTGGTGGTGTCGTGGCGCGTGGGGGTGGAACTGGTGGAAGAGATTGTCGGGTTGTGCCAGAAGGTGGTGGCACGGTATGCCGAAGAGGTCGGTGAAGACAGAATGTTACTGACAAAACCCGATTAAAACTGTGGGAGCTGGCTTGCCTGCGATAGCGGTGTATCAGTCACTGATGCATTAACTGATAAATAGCTATCGCAGGCAAGCCAGCTCCCACATTTGACCGCGTCGGTCTTTAGAGGCCTTTCAGGTCTCGCTCTTCAATCGGTCGACTCTGGCGCAGGCGCTTGCCGCCCAACACCACCCAGTCGATCAAACGGAACAGGCACTCCAGGCCGAACGACAACAGCATCGCCCCGCCCAGCCCCCAGCCCATGGCCTCGGGCGTCAGCAGGATCTGATAGCTGTAGCCGTTCCAGGTTTCCTGCCGGATATCCGGGTCCGCCGCCACCGCCACTTGCAGGGCGCGGATGTACCACGGGCCTTGCATGGCCTGAAATTGTTTGTCCAAGGCTACCTGGCGATCAAGCATGGCGCCCAGACTGTTGGCGTCGCTCTGGAACACCGGGTCATCACTGGCGCGGTAATGCGCGACCAATGCCTTCAAGTCACCGTTGAAGAACTGCCGTGCAGTGGTTTCAAACCCACTGAGGCCGGTCTGGGCCTCGATCAGGTGGGCTTCGACACGCTTGGCGTAGTCATTGATGAAGCCCGGCACTTGCACGCCGACCAACAGGCCAATGGCAAACAGCACCAACCGCAGATAACTGAGCAACATGGTCGATATCCTTACTCGGTGATGCCCTGGCTGACGCATTCACCACGTCGCCACAGGCTCCATTGGCCCGGTTCGTAGCGGGTCCAGTTTTCGTTGTCGGTCAAAGGCTCGGTGGCGATCACGGTCACCACGTCGTTGGGCGTGGTTTCGGCCTGAAAATCGACGATCACGTCGACATCTTTCAAGCGCGCCGGGCCAAACGGAGCGCGACGGGTAATTTGTGCGAGCTTGGTCGAGCAATAGCAAAACAGCCAGTCGCCGTCGCTGAGCAGGCAATTGAACACGCCCTTGCTGCGGTATTCGGAACAGGCGGCGATCAGGTCCGGCAGGACTTCTTCAATGTCCACCGGCTCCGGGAAAGCTTCGCGCACTCGGTTGAGCAGATCGCAGAAGGCCGCTTCGCTGTCGGTATCGCCCACCGGGCGGTAGAAGGTGGCGCGTGGGTTGAAGTCGGCCAACTGGCCGTTATGCGCAAAGCACCAGTTGCGGCCCCACAGTTCGCGCACGAACGGGTGGGTGTTGGCCAAACTGACCTTGCCGACGTTGGCCTGGCGGATATGCCCAATCACCACCTCGCTCTTGATCGGGTAACGCTGCACCAGCAGCGCGACTTCCGATTCGCTGCTGGCGGCCGGGTCCTGGAACAGGCGCAGGCCACGGCCTTCATAGAACGCGATGCCCCAACCGTCACGGTGGGGACCGGTGCGCCCACCGCGCTGCATCAGCCCAGTGAAGCTGAACACGATATCGGTGGGGACGTTGGCACTCATGCCCAATAATTCACACATGCCAGGGCTCTCGCAGCAGGGCGGACAACGTTAAAGGCGCGGTTCGACGCGCATACCGCTCACAGGTGCAGGACGGCGAAAAGGCACGTCGTCTTCATCTTGATCCGGCTCGGCAGCCAGCGCAGCATCCGCGGCGGCCTTGCGCTCACGGCGGGCCTTGGCGGCGCGCTCGATGGGCCAACGGATCAGCACAAACACCAGGTACACGCCAAAGGCGATCATGGTGTACATGAACAGATCGGAAATGGCCCGCCAGGCGTTATTGCCGACCTTGAGCACCAGGTCCAGGGCGGTGATGGCCACGGCCGGTGCGAACTGGGTCTTGACCGGGTCGACGATGGTCGGACTGAACAGCAGCACCGCCATCAGCAATTGCAGCGGCTCGCGCAGCCAGCGCCAGATCCAGCGGGTCATGCGCCACCACACCAATAGGCAGCCCAAAGCGGCGAAGGCGTAAAGGCCCCAAGCGGTCAGATAGTCGTTCTCGGTCATGGTGTCCATGGCAAGGTTGGCAAACAGGCGGCTATGATAACGGCTTTTGCGTGTCGCGGCTGCAAAGCCTGCCACCGTCCGCCCGATAGAGAATAATCCCATGCCTACATCGACCGCTCCGATTGCCCGCAAGGCCCAAGGTCCAGATCCGTACGCCTGGCTGCAAGAGCGCGACAGCACTGAGGTGCTCGATTACCTCAAGGCCGAAAACGCCTGGCAGGAAGCCCAGCTCGCCGACCAGGCAGCACTGCGCGAAACCCTGTTCGAGGAGATCAAGGGCCGCATTCTCGAAACCGACCTGTCGCTGCCGTCACCGTGGGGCCCGTATCTGTATTACACCCGCACCACCGCCGGTGACGAATACGCCCGCCACTACCGCTGCCGCCGCCCGGCCGACGACAGCAATCAGGTGGACGACAGCAGCGAAGAGTTGTTGCTCGACCCGAACGTGCTGGCCAATGGCGGTTTCTTCTCCCTCGGCGCGTTCAGCATCAGCCCCGACCACCAACGCCTGGCCTACAGCCTCGATACCAGCGGTGAAGAGATCTACACCCTGTACGTGAAGGAATTGGCCACCGGCAAAGTCAGCGAACTGGCGTTTGAAGACTGCGACGGCAGCATGACCTGGGCAAACGATAGCCTGACCCTGTTCTTTGGCGAACTGGACGACACCCACCGCCCGCACAAGCTGTATCGCTATCGCCTGGACGGCACGGCGGCGCAGGAAGTGTTCCATGAACCCGACGGACGTTTCTTCCTGCATTGCTACCGTTCCAGCTCCGAGCGCCAGTTGCTGCTGTCCCTCGGCAGCAAGACCACCAGCGAAGTCTGGGCCCTGGACGCCGATCAGCCACATCTGGACTTCACCTGCCTGGCGCCACGTGTAGAAGACCATGAATACGATGTCGACCACGGCCAGTTAAATGGGGCGTGGACCTGGTTTATCCGCAGCAACCGCGATGGCATCAATTACGCCCTGTTCGTGGCAACCGACATTGGCGACGTGCCGACACAAGCTGAATGGCAGAACCTGATCCCCCACAGCGATGAGGTGATGCTCGATGGCGTGAGCCTGAACACCCATGCCATGACCTTGAGCCTGCGCATCGGTGGCCTGCCGGTGATCGAAGTGCACCCGCAGGGCTTGCCGGCCTATCGCGTGGAATTGCCTGACGCTGCCTACAGCCTCTACGTACAGAACAGCCTGGAATTTGTCAGCGACAAGATCCGCCTGCGTTACGAAGCCCTGAACCGCCCGGCCCAGGTCCGTCAGCTGGAACTGGCCAGTGGCGCGCAACAGGTGCTCAAGGAAACCCCGGTACTCGGTGTGTTCAATGCCGACGATTACGTGAGCCAGCGCCTGTGGGCCACCTCGGCGGATGGCACCCAGGTGCCGATCAGCCTGGTGGTCAAGCGCGACCAGTTGGGTAAACCAACGCCCCTCTACCTGTATGGCTACGGCGCCTATGGTTCGAGCCTGGACCCGTGGTTCTCCCATGCACGCCTGAGCCTGCTGGACCGAGGCGTGGCGTTTGCCATCGCCCATGTGCGCGGCGGCGGTGAGTTGGGTGAGGCGTGGTATCGCAACGGCAAGCAGGAACACAAGCAGAACACCTTCAGCGACTTTATCGCCTGCGCCGAACACCTGATCGCCGAGGGCCTGACCACCTCCAAACAACTGGCCATCAGCGGCGGCAGTGCCGGCGGCCTGTTGATCGGCGCAGTGCTCAACCAGCGTCCGGAGCTGTTCCAGGCGGCGATTGCCGAAGTGCCGTTTGTCGATGTGCTCAACACCATGCTCGACCCTGAACTGCCGCTGACCATCACCGAGTACGACGAGTGGGGCAACCCGCAAGCACCGGACGTCTACGAGCGCATCAAGGCCTATGCGCCGTATGAAAACGTTCGCGCCCAGGCCTACCCGCACCTGCTGGTGATCGCCGGCTACAACGACAGCCGCGTGCAATATTGGGAAGCCGCCAAGTGGGTGGCCAAGCTGCGCGACACCAAGACCGACGACAACCTGCTGTTGCTCAAGACCGAGCTGGGCGCCGGCCACGGTGGCATGAGCGGTCGTTACCAGGGATTACGTGACGTAGCACTCGAATATGGCTTTGTGTTCAGGGCGCTGGAACTCATTTAAGGAACTTAGCGGGGCGGCTCTGTCTGAACACAGAACGCCCCACATGATTGACGGATCAATACTGCTGCCATGCCACAACCGACGCTTCTCAATAACGAAATCCGCGACATGCTCATGGATTGCGGCCTGTTCGACCCGCTGTTGCCGGAAGACTTTCACGTCGCCGCCGGCTATTTCAATATCAGCAGCATTGCCCGCGATGAGGTGATTTTCCTCGAGGGCGATGCTGGCACGTTCATGTGCATCATCCACAGCGGCCAGGTGGCGGTGCAAAAAACCAACCACGATGGCCAGCGCCTGACCATCGCCACCCTGCGCAGCGGTCGGGCCTTTGGCGAAATGGCGGTCCTCGACGGCGAGCGACGCTCGGCCAGTTGCATGGCGGCCAGTGACTGCGTGCTGCTGAATCTGGGCAAGGACTCC
This sequence comes from Pseudomonas sp. MYb541, assembly GCF_037479595.1. Taxonomy (NCBI): domain Bacteria; kingdom Pseudomonadati; phylum Pseudomonadota; class Gammaproteobacteria; order Pseudomonadales; family Pseudomonadaceae; genus Pseudomonas; species Pseudomonas sp. MYb541. Next base: position 24,365 of record NZ_JBBGYS010000018.1, read on the forward strand.
CTGGAAAAAATGCTCAACGAAGCGCCCAGGGTCGCCGCCAAGATCATCCGCGCGATTGCCATCGCCCTGTCCAAGCGCTTGCGCATGGCCGATGGGCAATTACTCTCGCAACAGTTTTAACCGCCAGGCGTCTTCGGTTTGCTGTCATTTTGCAGCAGGCCCGGCACCGTCTGGTCCTTGGGCGGCGTTGGCAGCACGATCGGCACCAAGGGCGGCGAACCGTTGGTCTTGGGCACGACCGGTGGGGTGACTTGCGGGTACAACGTCGGCGTCGGGGTGCCCGGCGCGCCCGGCGTTGGGGCGGGCGCGACCGGTACGGTTTGCAACTCCTGAGCCTGCGCCGCACCAGAGGCGAGCGCGCTCAACACAATGACCGTTAGAATGCTGCACTTCATCGATGGCTCCATGGCCTGACCGGAATGTCGTAAGGCTACTCCCAACCGCGCAAGAATGCCCTTCCCAATGAGATTTCCATGAAACGTTTCGTTCTGCTGGACACCACCCCGATCCCCGACAACGGCGGTGCCTTGTGCCTGTTCGAATACGGTGAAGATTTCGTCATCAAGATCCAGGGCGGTGACGGCGGCCAGTTGATGAACACGCGCATGCACGGTTCCGAAGATGCCTTGGCGGAAATCCCTTGCCGCAAAGTCGCCGGGCGTGCGGATTCACGGGTGTTGATCGGTGGCTTGGGCATGGGGTTTACCCTGGCGTCAGCCCTCAAGCACCTGGGCAAGACTGCCGAAGTGATCGTGGCAGAACTGGTGCCGGGCGTTGTGGAGTGGAACCGTGGACCGCTGGGCGAAAAATCCGGCCGCCCGCTGCTGGACCCGCGCACGGTGATCCGCCTGGAAGACGTGGCCAAGGTGCTGCAGGCCGAGCCCCAGGGCTTTGACGCGATCATGCTGGACGTGGACAACGGCCCCGAAGGCCTCACGCAAAAGGCCAACAGCTGGCTCTACTCCGCCGCCGGCCTGGCCGCCTGCGCCAAGGCCCTGCGCCCCAAAGGCGTGCTGGCCGTGTGGTCGGCCAGCGCGGACAAGCTGTTCAGCGACAAACTGCGCAAGGCCGGTTTCAAGGCCGAGGAAGTGCAGGTGTTTGCCCATGGTAACAAGGGCACCCGACACACCATCTGGATTGCGCAGAAGGTGTGATCGGTTAGCGCAGGGAATTGCGGTAATCGATCACATAGGGGACTTTTTTGTCGAAGGTCTTTTCCAGCTCATTTCGGTCGAGTTTAGTCATGCCGCCCAGTTGATGGACGGTGAAACCGCTATCGCCGACCTGTGAGCCCGGCGCCAGGCTGACCATGCGCTTGGCCACGGCCTCAATGGCGTCCTTGTAGCCACCCTTCTTGTTCAGGTTGTACTTGCCCAGATCAATTTGAGTGCGCAGCCAGTTGCCCCAGTAGAACTCCAGGAACTCCGGCGCGATCTCCCCGGCCTCAGGCTTGCCATACGCAGCCTTGCGGGTGAAATACACCAGACTGCGAAAAGTGTCGTCCTGCAGGTTCTTGAAGCCCAGATGCGCCGGCAGTTGCTCGGGCGGCAGGGTCTGGCCTTGATTGTCCTTGAGCCAGACCTTGCGCGCGGCCTCCATGCGCTGCCAGAAGTTGGCCATGGTCGGGCTGTTGCTGAAGTCATCGGTGACCTTGACCCACATGTTCAGGCGAGGCCCACCGCCGGGCACTTCCCACAAGGTGGTGAAACTGTGATGACCGTCGGTCAGGTACAACTGGCCGCCAGGGCCGACCACCACGGTTTTCATGTCGTCGGGATGGGTGCCCACCGGGTCCTTGCAGGTGAAGCTCGCCGGCTTGTGCAGGTCCGCGCTCTTGGGCACTTTGTCGGCCTCGCCCTGGCCGTTGGTTTCGCAGTATTCATCGAAGACCTTGGCGGGTTTGTCAGCGAACAGGCCGAGGCTGTAGTAAATCTGGTCAAAACCCACCACCGCCTGGGTCGGGTGCAATTGGTCGAGGGCCACCTCGATCACCTGGCCGGGTTGTGGTGTAGAGAATGCCTGGGCTTGGGCCGTGAGCCCACACAACAACAGTGCAACAGTCCATGAATGCAGACGCATGCGTTTCAGATCCTTATCGATAAAGTGAAGCGGTTATTTGCATCGCGAGCGGCTAGAATCAACCCTATCCGTGAACCCCAAAATAGCCAGGAGCCATGATGAGCTCGACCAACCCGCCCTCCCACACCGCCAAGCTGGACCGCATCCTTGCCGATGCCCAGCGCGACCGGGAAATGGGCTACCGCGATAAAGCCTTGAAAATGTACCCCCACGTGTGCGGCCGCTGCGCCCGTGAGTTCTCTGGCAAACGCCTGAGTGAATTGACCGTACACCACCGAAACCACAATCATGATGACAATCCCCAGGACGGTTCCAACTGGGAGTTGCTCTGCCTGTACTGCCACGACAACGAACACTCACGCTACACCGACCAGCAATACTTCGGCGAAGGTTCTACCAGCAGCCCGACGATTGCCAAGGCCACGCATAACCCGTTTGCGGCGTTGGCAGGGTTGATGAAGAAGGACGACTGAAATCTTCGCTGACTGTGCCGGCCTCTTCGCAGGCAAGCCAGCTCCCACAATTGGAATGCATTCCTCTGTGGGAGCCGGGCTTGCCCGCGATAGCGATATCCCAGACAACACCGCACCCTGCCTAATCCCCGTATAATCGCCGTTTTCCTCCAAGGCACCCTTCCCCGTGGGCAATAAACGCTACAGCTGCATCGGTCTGTACAACCCCAAATCCCCCGAAAACGTCGGCTCGGTCATGCGTGCCGCCGGCTGCTACGGCGTGGCCTCGGTGTTCTACACCGGCGTGCGTTACGAGCGCGCGCGGGACTTCATCACCGACACCAAGAAAGTCCACCACGACATTCCGCTGATCGGCATTGATGACCTGAAGAAAATTCTGCCCCTGGGCTGCATTCCCGTTGCCGTGGAGCTGGTGGAGGGCGCTCGTCCCCTGCCGGAATACACCCACCCCGACCGCGCGCTGTACATCTTCGGCCCGGAAGACGGCTCCCTCGACAAAGAGATCCGCGACTGGTGCGAAGACGTGGTCTACATACCGACCACCGGCTGCATGAACCTTGCCGCCACCGTCAACGTCGTGCTTTACGACCGCCTGGCCAAGGGCAACAACACCCGCTCGGGCCCCAAGTATTGAGATTGCGGGAACATCCGGTGCCTGCGGGCAGTCAGCTATTTATCAATAGCCCTCGTTGGAGACAGATCATGAGCGACAGCAAAACCTTGCGACCTATCATCGAACACACGCCTTTCGAGACCCAGCCCACACAGAACGTGCACGGCTGGGAGCGCATTGGCTCGGTGGCCGGTGGCGCGATGATGGTGGGCAAAGGCCTGCGCCGTGGCGGGATTTTCGGTTTGATCCAGGTGGCCATCGGCGGTGTGGCGCTGGCCCGTGGTTTTACCGGTCACAGCTCGCTCAAGGACAAGCTGGAGCAGGGCCGCCAGGACATGAACGCGGTGCGCACAAAGATCGAACGCGCCGGGGCCGAGCTGATGAATCTGAAGACCAAGGCCGAAGTCGCGGCCGAGAAGGCTACTAAAACCACCGGCTAACGCAGCAGCTTGTTGTCCAGCACCACCGACGACTCGCCGATGATGCTTTCAGCCAGCTTCACAAACTCCGCGGTGGTGATGCTGTTGGCACGCATCACCGCCTGCGCGAGGTCATCCAATGACCGTTTGTTGTGAGTCTTCACACGAATCTCGCGGTCCAGTTCCTGCAACACCACCACCGCCCGTGACACCGTCGCACCGCTGACGTGTTCGCCACGCAGGCTGGTCACGTCCTTGCCTTCCTTGGCCAACCGCGCCTGTATTACTTGATACCGCTCGTCGGTGATACCACCGGCCCGACGTACCAGTTCGATGCCGTAGTACTCGGCCAGGCCTTCGCTGATCCAGTCACTGGTGTCGTGATCATTGAAGCGCCCGATCGCCTGCACCACTTCACGTATCAACGGACTGCCGCCGTTTTCGCTGACCAGCGGCGTGCGGCTGTTGAGGTAGACCGAATCCCGCGCCGAGAACGCGCCACGGCGCATCGGGTCGCTGGCGCCCACCACCAGCAGCTTGGCCGGATGGCGCGGGAAGGCCGCTTCCACTTGGGGCCAGACGAAGGTCAGCAATGTCAGCACATCCATGCGGCGCATGGCCTGGCCCTTGGGCGAAGCCACGGTGACTTCCGTCTCGCCCAGGCGCACACGGCGGCTGCCGAGGTTGCCAGCGAGCATCCAGCCGGTGGGCCGATCGAACAGGCGGGAGACGTTATCAATGCGGAATTTGTGCTTGCCGATGCGCGGCCAAGCGGTTTCAACGCTTTTCCAGCCGGCTGGCAGTTCGAACACCAGGCGTGAGACCAACTCGACGCCGTCTTGCTGGTCCAGTCTCGCCGTCGGCACCAGGTCTTCGCCGCGAAACAACGCCCAGCTCGGCGTCATCCGCGTTTCATAGACACCGGCCTTGCGTGCATGGGTGAGGCGTACGCGGTAGGTCAGGCTGGCTTTATTGGCGCTGGGTTGCCACTGACCGCGATGCTCGGTGACGCTCCACTGGCCGTCGGCCTTGAAGTCGCTGTAGTCACCATCGGTACCAAGGTCGAAGTTCAGGCTGCGCACCGCCGAGCCCTGGGACAGACTCACCCGCACTTCAGCCTGATCACTCTGGGGCAACAGTTTGACGTGATAATCCAGGTCGACTTTCTTCGCGCACCACGCCGATGTGCTCAGCGTCAGCAACACCAACGATGCCGCCAGCTTGATTGCCCCCCTCATACCCACTCCTTGTCAGCCCGCGCGGAAAATCAGGTAATCCTCCCAGTCGTCTTCGGGCACGCTGCCTTCGCTGAGCATGCGCCCGGACTGGGAAATGCGTTCGTGGTGCACGGCATCGCGGTCGCCGCAGACCAGGTGGTGCCATAGCGGCAGGTCCTTGCGCTCGCTGACCAGGCGATAGCCGCAGGTGGGCGGCAACCATTTGAACTGGTCAGCCTGGCCCGGCGTGAGCTGGATACAATCCGGCACCGACGCGCGACGGTTCGGGTAGTCGGTGCACTGGCAGGTTTTCAGGTCGAGCAGTTTGCAGGCGATCCGCGTGTAATAGACGCTGTTGTCGTCTTCGTCCTCTAGCTTTTGCAGGCAGCACAGGCCACAGCCGTCGCACAACGACTCCCACTCCTCCTGGTCGAGGTGTTCAAGGGTTTTGCGTATCCAGAAAGGTTCGACTTTGGCGGCCATGGCTCTACATCAGTATCGGTAGGTGAAAAGGCCGCCAGTCTAGTGCCCAAGGCCCCTGGGGCCAAGCGCTTACGACTGGCGGTGTTACAACACTTGTCAGTCTAGTGGCCGCGCAGTAGCTTTGAGCGCCGAATTGACGATCAGGAACTGCTCCATGACACGTGTTGCCGACTATCCGATCCACACCCAGTTCACCGACCGCTGGTCGCCCCGCGCCTTCACCGGCGAGAGCATCTCCAAGGAGACCCTGCTGAGTTTCTTCGAAGCCGCGCGCTGGGCGCCGTCCGCCTACAACTCGCAGCCTTGGCGCTTTCTATACGCGCGCCGCGACACGCCGGACTGGGAGCGTTTCCTGGGCTTGCTGAATGAATTCAACCGTGGCTGGGCGCAACACGCGTCGGCCCTGGTGATCATCGCTTCGAAAACCGACTTCACCGCCCCCGGCGCTACGGAAGAAACCCCGGCACTGTGGCACACCTTCGACACAGGCTCGGCCTGGGGCCACCTAGCGCTACAGGCTAGCCTCAGCGGCTGGCACACCCACGGCATGGCCGGTTTCGATCAGGACCTGACCCGCAAAGAGCTGAAAATCCCGGAAGGTTATGCACTGCATGCCGCCGTCGCGATTGGCAAATTGGGGGACAAGTCGAGCTTGCCGGAGTACCTGCAAGGTCGCGAAACGCCGAGCCCACGCCGGCCGTTGAGCGAGTTGGTATCGGAAGGTGACTTCAGCCTGTAATGCCAAGAGGAGCCGGCATGCCGGCTCCTCTGCTATCAGTAACCGCGCTCGAAATCCACGGTTCCACGCAATGCTTGCTTGGCCTGATACGCCCGCACATTTTGCACGAACAACTCCACCATCAATGCTGGTGACGTCGGTGCCGAACTGTGCCCGGTCAACAACAGGCCCCACGCGGTCCAGAACGGATGACGTTGCGGCAGCGGTTCCTGGCGGCACACGTCAATCACCGCACCGGCCAGGTGCCCTTCTTTCAGGGCCTCGACCAAGTCCGCATCCACCACCGCCACTCCGCGTCCGACGTTGATGAACAACCCGGTCGACTTGAATTGCTTGAACAGCGCCGCGTCGTACAGGTCATGGGTGCTCGGCGTGTTGGGCAGCAGGTTGATCACGTAGTCCACCTCGCCCACCAGACGGCCCAGGGCGTCAAGCCCGGCCACTTCGACAAACGGCGCCTGCTCTCGAGCGGTGCTGGCGATGCCGTACAACTTCACGCCGAACGGCACCAGGAACTCGGCAACGCTCTGGCCTATATCGCCGGTGCCGACGATCAGCACTTTGCGCCCCGCCAGGCTCTGGCCCATGCGGTTGTCCCATTTGCGCTCGACCTGGCTGACCAGACGTGCCAATACCTCACGTTCGTGGCCGAGCATATAGGTGAGGACAAATTCGGCCATGACCTGGCCATAAATGCCCACCGCACGCGTCAGGCGATAGTCGCGGGGCAAGCCTTCAGCCAGCAACGGGGTGATACCGGCCCAGGTCGATTGCAGCCATTGCGGGTGATGGCCCTGGCGCAGCAGCGTCGCCAGCAGGTCCGGCTGGCCCAGCCAGACCGGGCAATCGGCGGCCAGGCGCGACAGTTCTGCCGAGTCGCCGCTGGTCAACACTTCAAGGTCCGGTGCCGCTTCGCCCAGCAATTGGGCGTAGAGCGGGTGATCCTGTTCAGCAATCAGAACACGCATGCATAAAACCTTTCAAAAACAGTACGGACGGCTGCCCGCATCCTTACGGCCACCGCCCACTTATACGATTCCATTGAAGCAAGTGCCCCGGACGGAGCACCGGTCGATCACATCGGGTCGTTGCGGCGCAGCAGTTCTTCGGGCAAGTGTTCGATGTACTCGTCCTCGGGCGGCGGCATTTGCAGGTGGTAACCCTGTTTGTCGAGGTTTTCCAGCACCTGCACGATGTCTTCCTGTTGCAGTTTGCGTTCAGGCGTCAGCACCAGGTTGAACGCGAGCAGCGGCTGGCCGAACACCGCGAGCAAACCTTCGGGCACACGTTTAAGCTCATCACTTTTGAGTACGTAAAGGTACATGCCGGCGCGTTTGGTGCTGCGGTAAATGGAGCAAATACGTTTCAAGGCTGTTCTCCGGCGGTAGCCAGGCTGTCGAGCAGCGCCTGGCCCATCAACTCGCGGCGCCAGCCACGCAGCGAGTCTGGCAATTTATAAGGCCCATCGGGGTAGCCACTTTTGACCAGGGCTTCGAGGGTTTTCTTGCGCAGCATCAGTTCCGGCGCCATCTTCAGGCGTTCGGCTTCCGCCTGGCCAAGGGCGCGCAGTTGCTTGATCAGCGCGGCGGCATCCACCGGCAACGGTTCGGCAACAGCAGGCGGCCATTGGTCCATCGGTACGCTGCCGGCACGCTTGATCAGGTCCAGCAGGAACTGGCCGTCCTGACGCACGGTGCGCGGGTGCATGTCTTCGATCTTGCCCAGGGCGGCGAGGTTATCCGGCTGGGATTTGGCCAAGGGCCACAACGAGTGTTCGCGAATGATGCGGTTGCGCGGCAGGTCACGGGCGCGGGCCTGCTGCTCGCGCCAGGCGCACAGCTCACGCAGTACGGCGAGTTGGGCGCGGGACAGCTTCCAGGCCAGCTTGGCGTCGCGGTACACCTCGTAGGGGTCGACTTCGCGGCGCAGGTTGGCGACCAACTCCGCGCCGTCCTCCAGCACCCAGGCGTACTTGTCGTCCGACAGCTGCGGGCGCAGACGCGTGTAGACCTCAGCCAGGTGCACCGCGTCTTCGGCGGCGTAGCTGACTTGCGTCTCGGACAAGGGCCGCTGCAGCCAGTCCGAACGGGTCTCGCCCTTGGGCAGCTCGATATCCAGCACGGCTTGCACCAGGCGCGAATAGCCCATGGAGAAACCGAGGTTCAGGTAAGCGGCGGCCAATTGGGTGTCGAACAGCGGGACTGGCAGGCTGCCAGTCAAGCGCAGCAACACTTCCAGGTCTTCGCTGCAGGCATGCACCACCTTGATCACTGCCGGGTTTTCCAGCAAGGCGGCCAAGGGTTGCCAGTTGTCGATGGTCAGGGGATCGATCAGGTAAGCGCGCACGCCATCACCAATCTGGATCAGCCCGGCAATGGGATAAAAGGTGTCGACCCGCATGAATTCGGTGTCGAGGGCGACGAATGGCAACTGCTGCCATTCGGCGCAATGCTGGCCGAGGCTATCGTTGTCGCAGATCCAGTGAATATCGATGGCCACACGGCTCTCCCTTGAAGAATGGCGCGCAGTATATATCGCGAAAGGGGCTAGCGAGCATCCGCAGTGCACAGGCAACCATGAAAACTCAGACAGGAGTTGAAGAATAGTCCGACAGGCGGGACTTATCCTCTCTTACGCAGCACGTAGACCCGCCACAGGCTTGAGCCAGGCATGAATTCTTGATGATGCAGGACCTTGAAGCCCGCCTGGCGGAACTCATCATCGACGCAGGTACGGGAGTTGACCGAGACAATCACCGTGTCGCGGCTGACCCGGTGGAACTCGCGCAGTAGGGCCAAGCGCCCTTCACTGCTGGGCACATGGCGAAACAATTCCAGGCAGAAAATGCAATCCACCGCATTCGCCGACAAGCTGATGGAGAACGCCGAGCCCTGGAAGGTCTTGACGCGCTTGAGCAAGGACGCCGGGTGATGGGTGCGGGCATGGTCGAGCATGTCCTGGGAGTTGTCCGACGCCAGGATCACCCGGTTGACGTGTTCGGCCAGCACTGGCCAGAAGCGCCCCGAGCCACAGGCCAGGTCCAACACCAACCCAGGTTCACCGGCAACTTTCAGCGCCTGGCGCACCATCCGCTCATCGCGCCACGACGCCAGTCGCTGCCGCAGCCCTGGCGGCCGTGTATCGCCGCAGACCCTGGCGTGCTCACGGTCACAGCGCTCGGCGTATTCAATCTCGATGGAGGATGGTGGTTGTGGCGACATCGCGGGCTCATGTGGGTGGAACGGCAGTGAACGACCTTGATTCGCAGCTTAACCAGTGCAATGTCAAAAAAAGGTCGAAACGTTCACCACCGAAGCCTGTTCACGCCTGATGCAGGTACCAGCGCCAATCCTGCTCGCCCACTTCGCCCATGAACTGGCGATATTCGGCGCGCTTGACCGCCAGGTACACGTCGAGGAATTCACTGCCGAACGCGTCCCGCGCCCAGCTCGAACCTTCCAGGGCACGTAACGTGGTCAACCAGTCGGTAGGCAGCAACTCCTTGGCCTGGGCGTAGCCATTGCCTTCTACCGGGGCGCCGGGGTCACGCTGCTCACGGATGCCGCGATGGATGCCGGCCAGAATCGCGGCGGCGGCCAGGTAGGGGTTGGCGTCGGCACCGCAGATTCGGTGCTCGATATGTCGAGAACTCGCTGGCCCGCCCGGCACGCGCAAGCTGACGGTGCGGTTGTCCACGCCCCAAGTGGCGGCCAGAGGCGCGTAGCTGTTGGTCTGAAAGCGGCGGTAGGAATTGGCATTGGGGCAGAACATCAGCAAGGAATCGAGCAAGGTGCTGAGCATACCGCCCACCGCCTGGCGCAACAGCGGCGTGCCGTCGGTGGCTTCGCTGGCGAACAGGTTATTGCCCTCGGCATCCGCCAGGCTCACGTGCATGTGCATGCCGGTGCCGGCCAGGTCGTCGAACGGCTTGGCCATGAAACAGGCCGTCATCCCGTGCTTATGCGCCACACCCTTGACCAGGCGTTTGTAGCGCACCGCTTCGTCCATGGCTTGCAGGGCGTCGGCGCGATGCTCCAAGGTGATTTCCACCTGGCCTGGGGCGTATTCGGAGATTGCCGTGCGCGCCGGGATGCCTTGCAGTTTGCAGGCGCTGTAAAGGTCAGCGAGGAAGGGTTCGATCTGCTCCAGCTCGCGCAGGCCGTAGACCTGAGTCGAGCGCGGGCGCCCGCCGTCCACATCCCGCGCCGGTTGCGGGCGGCCGTTGCTGTCGGGTTTCTGGTCGAGCAGGTAGAACTCCAGTTCCGCCGCCATCACTGGGTAATAACCGTCGGCCTTGAGTCCATCGATCACCTTGGCCAGCAAATGCCGGGGATCGGCGACGGTCGCGGGCAGGCCTTCGGTGGGGTGCATGCTGACTTGCACGGCCGCCGTCGGAATCAGGCGCCACGGCATGCGCTGCAAACTGCCGCTGATCGGGTAGGCGCGGCAATCAATATCACCCACCTCCCACACCAGCCCGGAGTTTTCCACGTCGTCGCCATTGATGGTCAGGCCAAGAATGGTACTGGGCAGCGGCCGGCCGCTTTCATACACCGCCAGCAACTCATCGCGGTGCAGCAACTTGCCGCGTGGCACGCCGGTGTTGTCGAGGATAAACAGCTCGAACATCTCGATGTCCGGGTTTTGTTCGAGGAAGGACTGGGCTTCGTGCAGGCAGGCAAAGACACTCATGGGCATTCTCATACGTGTGGGTCAGGCAGGCGCGCAGGTGCACGCCATCCAGGCGATGGATCAACGTAGGAATGCGCTATCTGGTGGGCGTGCGTGTCGGCAGTGAAACAGTGCCCAGAACGCGAGATCGGACGGCAGTATCGCGGGGTGGGTGTCGGAGGAGCCGTCCATGCGGGGATCACAGTGCTAGAGGTAACCGTCAGCGTCACACGCCTGCACAGTTGATTAAATTCAGGGTTGACGGAGTTTGGTTGCGACTTGGCTAAACATTCGCCGCGCCTTGCTACCTGGCCCGGTGCTGGAAATAATGAGCGCCCACGCCCATGCCCCAAGGACTCGACCGCATGAAAGCTCCTTTTGCCCTCTGTGTACTGGCAAGTCTGGCCACCAATGCCCTGGCCGACACCGCGCCGTCGCGCCTCGACCAGGTGCTCCAGCGCGGCACGCTGACCGTTTGCACCACCGGCGACTACAAGCCCTACACCTCGCTGCGCGCCGACGGCAGCTATGAAGGCATCGACATTGCCATGGCCGAGTCCCTGGCCAAGAGCCTCAACGCAAAGATCCAATGGGTGCCCACCACCTGGAAAACCCTGATGCCGGACTTCCTGGCCCAGCGCTGTGACATTGCCGTGGGCGGGATTTCGGTGTCGCTGGAGCGCCAGAAAAAAGCCTTCTTCAGCCAATCCCTGGGCGTCGACGGCAAAATCCCGTTGGTGCGCTGCGCCGATGTGCAGCGCTACCAGACGGTCGAACAGATCAACCAGCCCCAGGTACGCGTAATCGAACCGGCCGGCGGCACCAACGAAGTATTCGCCCGTGCCCACTTGGGCCAGGCGCAGATCCGCCTGCACGACAACGTGACCATCTTCGATGAACTGCTGGCGGGCAAGGCCGATGTGATGATCACCGACGCCAGCGAAGCGCGTTACCAACAGAAGCTCAAGCCGGGGCTGTGTGCGGTGAACCCCGAGCGGCAGATGCAGTACAGCGAAAAAGCCTTCCTGTTGCCCCGTGATGATGTGGCCTGGAAAAGCTACGTCGATCAATGGCTGCACCTGAGCCAGGCCACGGGGGCCTATGACGCTATCGTCAGCCAGTGGCTGGCCGCGCCTTGATCAACGACACGAAGGCGCGACACGCGGCACTGCGATAGGCGCCCTTGCGGCTCAGCAGTGCCACGGTGCGTTGCGGCAATGCAGGGCTGATTGCCACTGCGTTCAAACCTGGCTGGGCCTCGGCGATTGCACTGGGCAGGATGGTCGCCAGCGCCGTGCTGCGCACGATTTCAATGATTGCACTGATGGAGTTGGCCTCCATGGCAATCAAAGGGCATACCTCCTGGGCACGGCAGTAATCATCGATGTAGCGGCGGGTCGCAAAGCCGGTGTTCAACAACACCAGGGGTTGCGCCAGCCACTGCCGACTGTCCACCCCCGGATGATTGGCGCCGACCACCACACTCAGCGTTTCAACAAACAGCCCTTCGCACTCGATATCCGGCAGATGCTCGCCGGTAAAACCTATGCCGATATCCAGCGCGTCTTCCGCCAAGGCGGCTTCCATGCGGTCCTGGGTCAGCTCCTCGATGCTCACCGTAATCCCCGGATACCGCTGGTTGAACTGCGCCAGCAACGGCCCGATCAGGTAGGCGGTAAAAGTCGGCGTCATGGCCAGGCGCAGGTTGCCCCGGCTCAAGTCCTGCACGTCATGCATGGCGCGGGTGCCAGCCTGCAAGTCCTGCAAGGCCAGCCGTGCAAAGCGCACATAGGCCTCGCCGGCGTCGGTCAGGCTGACGCTGCGCCCGGAGCGGTCCAGCAGCGGTGCACCCAAGGTGTCCTCCAACTGCTTGATCTGCTGCGACAAGGTCGGCTGCGACACATGCAGCGCCTCGGCGGCGCGGGTGAAATTGCGGTGTTCAGCCACCGCCAGCAGGTAACGGATATGGCGCAGCAGCATCGAAGCCCCCAACTATAGGCATGACCAATGGAAACCATAATAAGCCGGCCTTGGACGCTATAGCTGAAAACTTCCATCCTTGCCCCATCAGCGACGCAAGGAGAACCTCCCATGCAACATCTCATCGATGGCTTCCGCAAATTCCAGGCCGAAGCCTTTGCCCAACGCAGCGACCTGTTCAAACACCTGGCGACCACGCAAACCCCGGGCACACTGTTTGTGTCCTGTTCCGACAGCCGTGTAGTCCCCGAGCTACTGACCCAGCAAGAACCGGGAGACCTGTTCGTAATCCGCAACGCCGGCAACATCGTGCCGTCCTACGGCCCGGAGCCGGGCGGTGTGTCGGCCACCGTCGAATATGCGGTGGCGGTGCTGGGGGTCAGTGACATTGTGATCTGCGGCCATTCCGACTGCGGGGCGATGACTGCCATCTCCACCTGCAAATGCCTGGACCACCTGCCCGCGGTGGCCAATTGGTTGCGCCATGCAGAGTCGGCCAAGGTGATTAACGCCGCACGCCAGCACACATCCGATGCCGCCCGCTTGAGCGACTTGGTACGCGAAAACGTGATCGCCCAGTTGGCCAATCTCAAGACCCACCCTTCCGTCGCCCTGGCCCTGGAACAAGGCCGACTGACGTTGCATGGCTGGGTGTACGACATCGAAACGGGCGCCATCGACGCCCTGGACAGCCGCAGTGGGCGTTTCGTGTCACTGCTCAATCAGATCCACGCTGCCTGACCCCATTTCAACCAAGAGGACAACACCATGTTGCAATCCAACTTCTCACAAACCCCACGCCTGGCCCTGGCCGACACCGTTATCGACCTCAAGGCACGCAAGAACCTGTCCTGGCAAGACCTCACCGACGGCACCGGGCTCAGCCTGGCGTTCGTCACCGCCGCTCTGCTCGGCCAGCACCCGCTGCCCAAGGACGCTGCGGACGTGGTCTGCGACAAGCTCGGCCTGGACCAGGACGCCAGCCGCCTGCTGCAAAGCGTGCCCCTGCGCGGCAGCTTCCCCGGCGGCGTGCCGACCGACCCGACGATGTACCGCTTCTACGAAATGCTTCAGGTCTATGGCACCACCCTCAAGGCGCTGGTCCATGAGCAATTCGGCGACGGCATCATCAGTGCAATCAACTTCAAGCTAGACATCAAGAAGGTCGAGGACCCGGACGGCGGCTCCCGCGCGGTGATCACCCTGGACGGCAAGTACCTGCCGACCAAACCCTTCTGAGTCGCCCGTGACCGTCTACGCTCTTGTCACATCAACAAGAACGAGGGACGGGTAATGAAGGTAGTGTTCCAACTCACCTGGCTGCTGCTGTTGTGTTTCAGCCAGGTGCACGCTGAAACGACTCAGGATGAAGACGCCAAGGCGGCCAAGGCGCTGCTGGAAAAAGCCTTGGTCTACTACCAGAGCAACGGCGACAAGGCGTTTGCCGCCTTCAGTCGACAGGGCGAATTCGTCGACCACGATCGCTATGTGTTTGTGGTCGACACGAAGGGCGTGCTGCTGGCCAGCGGTGGTCCATCCTCCGCCTTGATCGGCCGTGACGTGTCCGAAGTCCTCGGGCCGGATTTGCGCCAGTCCTTCAAGGATGCGCTCAAGGTGCCGGAAGGCCAGGGCATCCAGCAGGCCGACTATCGCTGGCAAAACTGGAACGATGGCAAGGTCGAACACAAGCACGTTTTTTATCAGCGCGTGGGCGAACGCATCCTCGCGGTGGGCTATTACTTGCCACGGGCCACACCGGAACAGGCCCGTTCCCTGCGCAACAAGGCGGCAACCGCCTTGCTCAAGGATGAAACCGGCACACTCAAGGCCATCAATTCATTGCAGGGCGGTTTCCTACAGGATGATCTTTACGTGTTTGTGGTGGACCTCAATACCCGGCGCTACGTGGCCCACGGTACTACGCTGCGGCTGATCAACACCGACTTCAGCAAGATCAAGGACCCGGACGGTAAGCCGGTGGGCGAGCCGATCCTCAAGCTGATGGCCGAGCAGGACCAGGGTGAGTACAAATACCGCTGGAAAAACCCGGTGACCGACAAGATCGAGAACAAGCATGCGTATGTGCGCAAGGCCGGGCATTTCATGGTGGCGGTGGGTTATTACAGCCCTTGAAACTACTTGGCCTTGTCTTCACGGCCACGCAGCACCCGATTGGGCATCGCAATCGCCGCCGCCAGCCCCAGCAGTGACACCGCCGCACTGACCATCAACAAATGCCGGAACGTCACCGCCAACTCCCCGCGCAGGGCATCCTGCGCCGGGCCGGGGGCGGCGTTGAGGCCGTCGAGCAGCACGTTACCGGAACCGCCTTCGGCCACCAGCGCGCCGCTGGCCAGGTGGGCGAAGCTGGAATCCTGCAACAGCGCCAGCAACAGCGCCGACATGCACGCCACACCCACTGCCCCACCCAGGGAACGGAACAGGTTGGTGGTGCTGGTGGCGACGCCGATATCGCGCTGCTCCACCGAGTTTTGCGTGCCCACCAGGGACGTCGGGAATTGCATGCCGGCCGCAATGCCGCACAGCAGCATGAACAAGGCCGTCAGCCCCACCGCCTGCGGCGCGCTCAGGGCCATGCCGAGAATGGCGAAGGGGCTCAATAGCGCGCCGCTGAGGATCATCGGCTTATAGCGCCCGGTCACCGAGGTCATGCGCCCGGCAAAATAAGCCCCCATCGGCAAGCCCATGGCCAATGGCAGCAAGTGCAGCGCCGCGCTGTCCGCGCCGGAACCGGTCACCGTCTGATAACGCAGCGGCATCAGCACCGTCAGGGAAATCGCCTGGAAGCTGGTGAAAAAGATCGTACACCAGCACAACACCGCACTGCGGTTGGCAAACAAATGCATCGGCAACAACGGCTCCCGCGCACGGCGCTCGTGCCAGACAAACACCGTCAACGCCACCAACGCACAGGCAAGCAGTCCCAGCACCTGATCATCGCGCCAATGATGGCCCTGGCCAATTTCGGTGATGCCCAGCAACAAGGCCGTCAGGCCGATGATCATCAGCACAGTGCCGAGGTAATCGATGATCGGCTTGCGCTGCGGCACCGGCAACCCCACCAGCGTGCGATGAGCCACATACCAGGCGCCGGCGCCCAGGGGCAGGTTGATCAGGAACACCCAGCGCCACGACAGGTACTCGGTCATGTAGCCGCCCAGTACCGGTCCGGCCACGCTGGCCACCGCGTACATGCTGCTGAAATAGCCCTGGTAGCGGCCACGTTCACGGGGCGGGATGATGTCGCCGATGATCGCCTGGCTCACCGAAATCATGCCGCCAGCGCCGATACCCTGGAGAATCCGCGCCAGCACCAGTTGCTCCATGCTTTGCGCCATGCCGCAGAACAGCGAGGCCAGGGTGAACAGGCCCATGCCGATCAGCATCATCGGCCGCCGCCCGTACAGGTCACCGAGCTTGCCGTAGATCGGCACCGCCACGGTCATCGCCACCATGTAGCCGGAGATGACCCAGGCCAGCAGGTTGACGTCATGGAACTGGGCGGAGATCGCGGGCATGGACACGGCGACAATGGTCTGGTCCAACGCCCCCAGAAAGATCGCCATCATCAGTGAGGCGAGAATGCTGCGCACAGCGGGCAGTGGCGGAACAGGCTGATTGAGGTGCGTCACGGCAGGACCTTCGAGCAAGGCCCGCGGGAAAAGGCGGCCCACGGGAATGCTCGATACGATAGCAGGCTATTCGATAGCTTCGTATGGAAGTCCGACGTAATTTTCTGCGATGGTCTTGCATCCCGCCTCGGAGTGGATGAAGTACTCAAGCTCACTCTCGGCGATGCGCTGGCTGAAACCGTCGGCCTCGGGAAACTGATGCAACATCGAGGTCATCCACCAGGAAAACCGCTCGGCCTTCCACACCCGCCGCAGACAGATGGCGGAATAGCGCTCCAGCAGATCCACCCGCCCTTCGCCGTAAACCTTGAGCAAGATCCGGTACAGGGTGCTCACATCACTGGCCGCCAGGTTCAAGCCCTTGGCGCCGGTGGGCGGCACGATATGCGCCGCATCGCCGAGCAGGAACAGGCGCCCGTACTGCATGGGTTCCACCACAAAACTGCGCAGCGGTGCGATGCTTTTTTCAATCGACGGGCCGGTCACCAACTGATCGGCGAGGTGGCTGGGCAGGCGGCTTTTCAGTTCGTCCCAGAAGCGTGCATCGGACCATTCGTCAATCGGTTCCTCGACCGGCACCTGCAGGTAGTAACGGCTGCGCGTCGGCGAACGCATGCTGCACAGCGCAAAGCCGCGCGCGTGCTTGGCGTAAACCAACTCGGCGTGTACCGGCGGTGTATCGGCGAGGATGCCCAGCCAACCAAAGGGGTAGACCCGCTCGAAGACCTTGAGCGACTCAGCAGGGATCGATTGGCGCGCAATACCGTGATAACCGTCGCAACCGGCAATGTAATCGCACTCCAGGCGAAAGGATTCGCCCTGATGTTCAAAGGTCAGCCAGGGTCGATCACTTTTGAGATCGTGAGGCTGCACATTGCGCGCTTCATACAGGGTGGTGGCACCGGCGGCGGCACGGGCGGCCATCAGGTCGCGGGTGACTTCGGTCTGGCCGTAAATCATCACCGATTGACCGCCTGTCAGGCCCTTGAGGTCGATATGGGTGAGTTGACCGTTCAGCGCCAACTCGAAACCATCATGCACCAGGCCTTCGCTATCCATTCGCTGACTGACACCCGCCTGCCTCAGCAGGTCGACCATGCCTTGTTCCAGCACCCCGGCACGGATGCGGCCTTGCACGTAATCGGCGCTCTGGCGCTCTAGGATAAGGGTCTCGATCCCTGCCTGATGCAGCAGTTGGCCAAGCAGCAATCCAGAAGGACCGGCGCCGATAATGGCGACTTGGGTTTTCAGCGTTTTCATTATTTTTATGGTCCGCAATTTCCACTCGAACGGATCGGGTGAAAGAGTTGTCATTGATCTTGTTGCTGACATTTTTCACTTGAGTGAGCGGCATAAGAAGGTGAAAACTGAGCCAAAGCCTGCGCTTTTTGCCAATCGGGGCGATTACCGCACCACTCTTTCGAGTATCGGGTTGAAACCATGACCAAAACCGCAATTCCGGTCTTCAAGCTTTACGGGGAACACCAGCAATGGCCCACCCCCGATTTGTTGCACTGCGAAACCATTTCCCGGCGCAGTCGGGAATACCAGTGGGAAATCCAACCCCACCGGCACGCGGATCTGTGCCAGTTGCTGTACGTGCACAAAGGTCAGGCACAGTTGGAGATCGAAGGCCAACGCACCACGCTGAACGAAGCGACCCTGCAAGTACTGCCACCCTTGTGCGTGCATGGGTTCCGCTTTCCCGAGGACGTTGAAGGTTACGTGGTGACACTGTCGGCGCCGTTGGTCAGCCACCTGCAAACCCAACTGGGTACAACGGTGGACGGTTTGCAGACACTCGGCAGTTACCCGGCGGGCAAAGACAGTGATTACCTGAACAGCCAGTTCGCGCGCTTGCAGGATGAATACGCCGATGAACAACCGGCACGGGACATGATGCTGCACGCGTTGGTCAGCGTGTTGCTGGTGTGGATCAGCCGCCAGGCCATCCAGCGCCGTCACCCACGCGCGCCACGGGGGCGTGAGTACTTTCGGCGCTTTACCCAGTTGGTCGAGCAGCATTACCGCGAACACCCGAAGATCGAGGATCTTGCCCACAAGCTGGGCATCTCTGTCTCACACCTGAACGGGACGTGTCGGGAGTTGGGCGGCCAACCTGCGCTGCAGATCATGCATGACCGCCAATTGCTGGAAGCCAAGCGCCTGCTGACTTACACCAGCATGACCATCAATGAGATGTCGGAGGTGTTGGGTTTTTCCGACCCCACCAACTTCTCTCGACTGTTTCGCCGACGGGTCGGGTTCTCACCCAAGGCGTTTCGCGAGCAGTTGAAAGCCGAACAATCGGCTACCTGAGCGCGCTGAAGCTGCCGGTGTGGGGAACACATTGATCCTGATGGCAGCTGATCGCAAAGGTCGGCTGCATACGGGTTAGCTCCACACGGTAGGCGGCGGTCCCGTAGAGTGCGCTGGCAATGGCGCACAGGCTGAAAATCATCAGGTACTTTCTGGTTTTAATGCTCATGGCACAGACCTCTGCGGATCTACAGGGTGCTGTCTAAAGCATAGGTCAACCCGGCCAAGTTGCCATTATCGGACGACATTCAACAGGTTGATCCCGGCCTAGAGACCGACATCCCACGCCGGCTCTTCCGGGAACCGCAGTACCAGGAAATCCAACAGACTGCGCAACGCCGACGGCATGTGCTTGCGCGAGGCGTACACCGCGTAGATGTTCATCTGCCGTGGCTCGGCGTCAGGCAGCAGGCGCACCAGTTCGCCGCGTCGGATGTAATCGCCGGCCTGGTAAGTGGGCAACATCGACACCCCTGCACCGGCCAACGTTACGCGTAACAACGTGCTGGCCTCGTTGGAGGTGATATTGCCGTTGATCGGCACCGAGACAGGCTCCCCACGCTCCTCGAAATGCCACAGGCTTTTGCCGAAATAGGAATGGGTGAGGCAATTGTGCCCGGCCAGATCCTCGACTTTCCGAGGGGACGGATGCTCCAAAAGATAAGCCGGCGAAGCACACACCACCGAGCGGCACACCGTCAGGCGTCGGGCAATGAGATTGGGGTCCAGGTCGCTGCTGGTGCGGATAGCCAGGTCGATGCGCTCATCCACCAGGTTCACCGTGCGATCGAGCATCTGCAGGTCGACCGTCACCAGCGGGTAGCGCTTGACGTACTCGGCAATGGCCTGGGCCAATTGCGCTTGGCCGAACGAGGTGCTGACGCTCAGGCGCAGCAAACCACGAGGCGCGTCATCGGGCTCGCTGACGGCGGCTTGCATGTCGCAACACAATTCCAGCAATTGCCGACAGCGTGGCAGGGTTTCACTGCCCGCCGCCGTCAGGCTGAGCTTGCGCGTGGTGCGGTGCAGCAAACGCGCACCCACCCAGTCTTCCAGCTCCGCCAGATAACGCGACACCACCGGGCGCGACAGGTCCAGATGATCGGCGGCAGCGGACTGGCTGCCCAGGTCCACCACCGTGACAAACACGCGCATTGCTTGAAGACGATCCATGATCTGTCCACTTTCAGAAACAAACTATGTCCCAGCATCGCATTTTTAGTCTGGTTTTGTGCAACTAAGCTCTGTGCATCCTTTACCGATGCTGGAGCTGCCCGATGTTCTCAACCTTCAAGCGCTTGACCCTGGCCACCGCCGCCCTGGCCTTCGCCGCCCATGCGGCTGCGGCCGACCTGAAGCTGGATGTGTACAACCCAGGCGAAGCCGCGATCTTCCCGGTCAGCTCGGTGCTGGTCAGCGGCGCCAAGGACGCGATCCTGGTCGACGCCCAATTCGGCAAAGGCCAGGCCGAACAATTGGTGCAGAAGATCCGGGCCAGCGGCAAACACCTGACCACCATCTACATCAGCCATGGCGACCCGGACTATTACTTCGGCCTCGACACCCTCACCACCGCCTTCCCCGACGCCAAGGTGCTGGCGCCACAACCGGTGGTCGACCACATCAAGGCCACCGTCGCCGGCAAGCTTGAGTTCTGGGGCCCGAAAATGGGTGCCGACAAGCCGGCCAAAACTATCGTGCCGCAGGTCCTCGAAGGCCACAGCTTGAGCCTGGAAGGCCAGCAACTGGAGGTGATCGGCCTGGACGGCCCACAGCCGGATCGCAGCTTTGTGTGGATCCCGTCGATCAAGGCCGTGGTCGGTGGCGTAGTCGTCTCCGAAAACATCCACCTCTGGATGGCCGATACCCAGAGCGCGCAGTCTCACAAGGATTGGCTCGCCACCCTGCAACGCATTGAACAACTGAAGCCGCGCACCGTGGTGCCTGGCCACTACCTGGGCACGCCATCCCTGAAATCCGTGGCCTTTACCGCCGACTACATCAAGGCCTTCGACGCCGAGACCGCCAAGGCCAAGGATTCCACCGCCCTGATCGCGGCCATGAAAAAGCGTTACCCCACCCTCGCCGACGAAAGCTCGCTGAAACTGAGCGCCAAAGTCGCCAAGGGCGAAATGAAGTGGTGAACCGTTTCAAACCCTAACGTACTGGAGAACGTCATGAGCAAGATTGCAATCATTGGTGCCACTGGCCGTGCCGGTAGCCAACTGCTGGAAGAAGCGCTGCGTCGTGGGCATACCGTCACCGCCATCGCACGCAATACCGACAAGCTGGCCGTGCGCCCTGGCGTCACCGTCAAACAAGTCGACGCCCTGGATGCCAACGCCCTGCAACAGGCAGTGAGTGGCAGCGACGTGGTGATCAGCGCGGCGCACTTCGCCACCCTGCCCGCCAGCGCCGTGATCGGGCCGGTGAAGAAAGCCGGGGCGAAACGCCTGCTGGTGGTGGGCGGTGCCGGTTCGCTATTGCTGCCAGGTGGCGGTCGGGTGATCGACAGCGTGGGTTTCCCTGAGGAATACAAAGCTGAAGCCACGGCGGGTGCGGCGTTTCTCGACGCACTGCGCCAGGAGAAGGAACTGGACTGGACGTTCCTGTCGCCGTCGGCGGAGTTCGTCGAGACTGAGCGCACCGGTAAATTTCGGGTGGGCCAGGATGACTTGCTGGTGAGCAGTGAAGGCCGCAGTTGGATCAGTTTTGCTGACTATGCGATTGCTTTGATCGACGAAGTTGAATCGCCGAAGCACTCGCGCCAGCGCTTCACCGTAGGCTACTGAGGCAACGCGGTTAAAAACTGTGGGAGCTGGCTTGCCTGCGATAGCGCTGGATCAGTCAGCACATCATTGACTGACATAGCGCCTTCGCAGGCAAGCCAGCTCCCACATTTGGTCTGCGGTGTTACGACTGTTGCGCTTGGCTCACCAACCAATCCATCAAGGCTTCCAGACCCGCCGAAGGCTCGGTACCCAGCGGATACACCAAGTAATACCCCATCCCCGTCGGCACCCTTAACTCAAACGGCATCACCAACCGCCCCGCCTTCAAATCCTCGCTAATCAACGCACTGTCGCCAATCGCCACGCCGGAACCCTGGGACGCCACCGTCATCGCCAGATCCAGCGTTTCAAAATGATGCCCCTGGCTCAAATTGCCCAGTCGCGTCTGCGCCGCCTTGAGCCACAATGCCCAATCCCGCTCATCCCGTGTGGGGTGCAGCAAGACCTGTTGTTGCAAATCTTGCGGTGTGTGCAAGCCAGCAAGCAGTGCCGGTGCACAGACCGGCGTGAGCTGTTCGTCGAACAGATGCCGCGCCGCGCTCGATTGCTCGGCGATGGGTGCATAGATCACCGCCGCGTCGAATTGCTCGCGGCGAAAGTCCACGGTGTAGGCCACGGTGGTGGTGAGTTCAACCGGCACGTCCGGGCGTTCCTTCTGCCACTGCATCAGGCGCGGCAGTAGCCAGCGCATCACACAAGTGGACGCCTTGAGTTGCAAGGTCTGGCGGCGACTGCCGATCTGCTCCACCGCGTCCCCAAGCAGGCCAAACACCTGCTGTGCGCGCAGTGACCATTCGCGGCCTTCGTCGGTCAGGCTCAGACCCCGCGCCTGGCGTTGGAACAGCGCATAGCCCAAATGACTTTCCAGCCCGGCAATCTGCCGGCTCACCGCGCCCTGGGTGATGTGCAACTGCTCGGCAGCGCGGGTGAAGTTGCAGCACTGGGCCGTGACCCAGAACGTGTGCAGCGCGGGCAGTGGCGGGAGGCGTTTCATAGGGGGGCAAGCCATGACGTGAGGACATGGCTAGTATGACTTTTTATCGATTGTTGCCGCTACGGGCCAGCCGGTCCAATAACGCCTTACCTCAACAATAAGAGCGATCTGTATGGCGACCTGCGGCGAAGTATTGGTCAACCTCCTGGAAGGCTACGGCGTGGACCAGGTGTTTGGCATTCCCGGCGTACACACCGTGGAGCTGTACCGCGGCCTGGCCCGTTCCAGCATCCGTCACGTCACCCCGCGCCACGAACAGGGCGCCGGCTTCATGGCCGACGGTTATGCGCGCACCAGCGGCAAACCCGGCGTGTGCTTCATCATCACCGGCCCCGGCACGACCAATATCACCACCGCCATGGGCCAGGCTTATGCCGACTCGATCCCGATGCTGGTGATTTCCAGCGTGCAGTCGCGCAGCCAATTGGGTGGCGGGCGCGGCAAGCTGCATGAGCTGCCGAACCAGGGCGCGATGATGGCCGGCGTGGCGGCGTTCTCCCACACCCTGATGTCGGCGGCGGAGCTGCCCGGCGTGTTGGCACGGGCGTTTGCGTTGTTCCAGGCCGGGCGGCCGCGACCGGTGCACATCGAAATCCCCTTGGATGTACTGGTGGAAAATGCCGACGCACTGCGGGGCAGTGAACCGGTCAGCGTGGCCCGTGCCGGTGCCGCGCCTTCGGCGGTCAAGCAGATGAGCCAACTGCTCGCGGCGGCCAAGAAACCCTTGATCCTGGCCGGTGGCGGCGCCATCGACGCGGCCCCGGAACTGACCCGACTGGCCGAAGTGCTCGGCGCGCCGGTGGCCCTGACCATCAACGCCAAAGGCATGCTGCCCGGCCGCCACCCGCTGCTGATCGGCTCGACCCAGACCCTGGTCGCCACCCGTGCGCTGGTGGCCGAAGCGGACGTGGTGCTAGCCATCGGCACCGAACTGGCGGAAACCGACTACGACGTGACCTTCGCCGGTGGTTTCGAGATTCCCGGCGCGCTGCTGCGCATCGATATCGACCCCGACCAGACCGTGCGTAACTATCCACCGCAAGTGGCGCTGGTGGCCGATGCCCAAATCGCCGCAGAGGCCTTGCTGGCCGAGCTGAGCAGCAAACCCTTGCCACCGCGTGACAGCGCGTGGGGCGCTGAGCGCGTAGCACGCCTGTGGGCGGAACTGACCCCGAGCTGGGACGCCGCCACCCGCGCGCAAACCCTGTTCCTCAATACCGTCCTCGAAGAATTGCCCAACGCCGTACTGGTGGGCGACTCCACCCAACCGGTGTACAGCGGCAACCTGACCCTGAACCTCGACCACCCGCGCCGCTGGTTCAACTCGTCCACCGGCTACGGCACCCTGGGCTACGCCCTGCCCGCCGCCATCGGCGCCTGGCTGGGGCGTGGCGATGGGCAGCCGGTGGTGTGCCTGATCGGCGACGGGGGCCTGCAATTCTCCCTGCCGGAACTGGCCAGCGCCGTGGAAGCGCGCACGCCGGTGATCGTGCTGCTGTGGAATAACCACGGCTATGAAGAGATCAAGAAATACATGGTCAACCGCGCCATCGAGCCGGTCGGCGTGGACATCTACACGCCGGACTTTATCGGGGTGGCCAAGGCACTCGGTTGCGCCGCCGACAGCATTCAAGGGATTGCGTCGTTACGTGCGGCACTACGCGCTGCGGCTGATCGCCAAGGGCCGACACTGATTGAAGTCGACCAAGGGCTGTGGATGAAGGAGGTAGCGGTATGAGCGCGGTCTTGAACGGTGTGTATATCAATGGGGCGTGGCATGCCGGACAGGCCTCGCTTGAGGTGATCAACCCCGCGACGGAGGCCGTCCTGGCCCAAGTCAGCGTCGGTGATGCAAGCACCGTCACCCAGGCCGTCGACGCCGCCAGCGCCGCTTTCATCGACTGGTCGAAAAGCACCGGCCGCGACCGCGCCGTGCTGTTGCGCAAGATCGCCCAAGGCGTCAGCGAGCAGCGCGAACAGCTGATGCACCTGCAATCGAGCAACAACGGCAAACCGCTGTTTGAAGCCGCGATTGATGTGGACGATGTGATCGCCACCTTCGACTATTACGCCAGCGTGGCCGAAGCGATGGATGCCAGCCAGGATAGCCCGGTGGCATTGCCCAGCGCGGACTTCAGCGCACGCCTGCGCCGTGAGCCGTGCGGTGTGGTCGGGCTGATCGTGCCGTGGAATTTCCCGATGGTCACCACCGCGTGGAAACTCGCCCCGGCGCTGGCGGCCGGTTGCTGCGTGGTGCTCAAGCCATCGGAAGTGACGCCGTTGGCTGAGTTGCAACTGGCGCGGATTATCGCCGAGGCCGGCTTGCCGGCTGGGGTATTCAACCTGGTGTGCGGCACGGGCTTGGAAGTGGGCGCGCCGCTGGCGGCGGATCGCCGCGTGGCGAAGATTTCCTTCACCGGCAGCAACGCCGTCGGCGTGCAGGTGATGCAGCGCGCGGCCGAAACCATCAAGGGCGTGAGCCTGGAACTGGGCGGCAAATCTTCCCTGCTGGTGTTGGCCGATGCCGACCTGGACCTGGCAGTGGAGCTGGCCTGTGGCGGTGGATTTTTCAACGCTGGGCAGATGTGTTCCGCCACCAGTCGCGTGCTCCTAGCTGACAGCCTGGCGGATGAATTCCTGCAACGTGTGCAGGCACGGGCTGAAGGTATTCGCGTGGCTGACCCATTTGCCGATGACGTGGAAATGGGTGCGTTGATCAACCGCGTGCAATATCAGCGCGTACTCGGACACATCCAGCGCGGTGTTGAAGATGGCGCACGCTTGCTGTGCGGCGGCGATCGCCCGGCAGATTTGCCGCAGGGCTTTTTCATCCGCCCGACCGTGTTCACCGACGTACCGCTGGACAGCGCGTTGTGGAACGAAGAAATCTTCGGCCCGGTGCTCTGTGTACGACGCTTCACCTCCGAAGCCGAGGCCATCGCCCTGGCCAATGACAGCGATTTCGGCCTGGTGGCGAGTGTGGTCAGCGCCAGCCATGAAACCGCCGAGCGGGTGGCGAACGCCTTGCAAGCCGGGCTGGTGTGGGTCAACGCGCCGCAGGTGATCTTCCCGCAGGCCGCGTGGGGCGGTTACAAGCAGAGCAGCATTGGCCGTGAATTGGGGCCGTGGGGGTTGGCGGCGTTTCAGGAGATCAAGCATGTGATCAGCTCTAACTGACGGCGCAGGTCAGATGTGGGAGGAGGCAAGTCCCCTCCCACATTTTGATCAGCGCAATTTTTAGATAGCCCCTGCGACTTTCTCATTTGCGCCCCTCCTCCCACCCATGGCCTGATTCGCGCCTGTTTACTCAAGGCCGTCCCATGGAAACCGTCCAAACAAAACCCACCACCGCCGTCTGGCTGATGATCAGTGTCGTGCTGGTCGCCCTCAACCTGCGCCCCTCAATGGCCGCTGTCGGCCCCCTGTTGTCCTCGATTCGTGGCGACGTGCCGTTGAGTTTCAGCAGCGCGGCCCTGCTGACCATGTTGCCGGTGATGGCCATGGGCTTGGCGATGTTCTTTGGAATGGGCGTGGCCAAACGTTTTGGCGAGCACCGCAGCATCGTGGTGTCACTGGTGGTGATTGGCGTGGCGACGCTGTCGCGGCTGTTCCTCGACTCGGCGCTGGAGTTGATTGTCAGCGCCATCGCCGCCGGCGTGGGGATTGCGATGATCCAGGCGCTGATGCCGGCGCTGATCAAGTCGCGGTTCAGTGACAATGTCTCGCTGTTCATGGGCCTGTACGTCACCGCGATCATGGGCGGCGCGGCGCTGGCCGCGTCGTTTGCACCGTTCGTGCAGGTGCAGACCGGCAGTTGGCGCATCGGCCTGGCGATCTGGGCGGTGCTGGCGCTGTTGGCCTTGGTGTTCTGGTACGCGCAGCGCTCGGTGTTGCCGCCACTGCCCCAAGCCGGTGCGGGCCCTCAAGAATCATTTTTCGGCAACGGTCGCGCCTGGTTGCTCGCGGTATTCTTCGGCCTCGGCACCGCGTCCTACACCTGCGTACTCGCCTGGCTGGCGCCGTACTACGTGGAGCAGGGTTGGAGTGAACAGAACGCCGGTTTGCTGCTGGGTTTCCTGACGGCCATGGAAGTCGTGTCCGGCCTGATCACCCCCGCCATCGCCAACCGCCGCCAGGATAAACGCGGCGTCGTTGCGGTGTTGCTGGTGCTGATCATCCTCGGTTTCTGCGGCCTGATCCTGAGCCCGCAACACCTGAGCCTGCTGTGGCCTTGCCTGCTCGGCCTGGGCATCGGCGGCCTGTTCCCGATGAGCCTGATCCTGTCCCTCGACCACCTGGACAACCCGCGCCGCGCCGGTGGCCTCACCGCGTTTGTGCAAGGCATCGGCTACCTGATTGCCGGGTTGTCGCCGCTGATCGCCGGGATGATCCGTGACAGACTGGGCAGCTTCGAATGGGCCTGGTGGTCGCTGACGGCGGTGATCGTGCTGATGCTGTTGATCGTGACGCGCTTCAACCCAAAGCATTACGCACGACATATACGCTGAGGTCGTGTTGCAAACAGTATTTGTCTCACACCAAACATAGAAACGCCCTACATAGCATTCTATTGGCACGCTCGTTCCGTTAAGCTTTTGTGCTGTCTTGTACTGAATTCGGTACAAAGGGTTTACGGACGAAACCGATGCTAAACAGTAACTTGCTCAGAAAGCTCGATATGCAGGACTTGATGGTGTTTATCGCCGTCTATGACCAGAGCAGCGTTACCGAGGTGTCTGAAACGCTGTTTGTCAGCCAGTCCACCGTGAGCTACAGCCTGAAGAAGTTGCGCACCAGCTTCGAAGACGAGCTGTTTATCAACACGCGGGCCGGCATGCGGCCGACGTACAAGGCCACCACCATGTACAGCCATGTGCAGAAAATCCTCGAAAGCATCAACCTTTGCCACGCCGGTGGCCAGGCGTTCGATCCGACGCAGAAGGCCGTGACCTTCAACGTGTGTGCGCCGGAATATTTCGAACAGTTGATCCTGCCGCGCCTGTTGAAAAACTTCGACCGCGCCGACCTGCCGGTGATCGTCAATGTGCAGAAGCTGGAAACCGACATCCCCGCCGACGACCTGCGCGAAGGTCGTCTCGACCTGGTGATTTGCTTCGGCCCCAACTTCCACCGCGCCCACAGAGACTTCCGCACCCAGATGCTGCTGGAGGACGACCTTGTGTGCGTGTTCGACAAACGCTCGGCCCCCCGGGAACCGGCCTTCAGCCTGCACTCCTTCGTCGAACGCCGCCACGTGTTCCCTACGCCGTGGACCTCCGACACCAACATGATCGACGGCTGGCTCGCACGCCAGGCCCACAAGCGCCAGGTCATCGCCCGCGCCAACAGCTACAGCGCAGCCTTGAAGATGATCACCGGCACCGATTTCATCGTCACCCTGCCGCGCCGCGTGCAAAAGTTGCTGGCACCGGCCACGGCATTCGGCCATTGCGAAGCGCCGAACGGCTTGCCGGGGTTCACGCTGGAGATGCAATGGAACGAAACCAGTGAACAGGACAGTGCCAATACCTGGTTTCGTGAACAGGTGGTGAAGGTGTGTGCCGATCAGGGGTTGTTGTAGGGCTTAACCAATCGCGACTTTGCTGTAGGAATCGCGATCCATATCCACCAACAGAACACTCAGCTGAACCTGTACGCCCGCCGGCCAGTCGCCAAGGTCCTGCAAGGCAGCCAACAGGCTTTCCGACAACTGCTTCTTGACCTGCGGCGACCGCCCGCTGAGCAGCGACAGCTTCACTGCGATAAAACCGCGAGGGTCGAGGGAGGTGCCCACCTGGAACGTCTCGACCTTGACCGCACGGCTTTTGATATCGAATTCGGAACCGAACTGGCCAGACACCATCAACACGTTGTTGAGCCGTAGCAGGGTTTTCTCAACGGCCAGGTTCGTCAGGTTGGCGGTGTATTCCAGATGCAGGTGTGGCATGTAGGGCTCCGAGTCTTTGGTAGGAAGAATCCTAGATATACCACGGAGTCAGGCCTTGGTCGCCAATCCTCGATCACTCATGAACGCTT
The DNA here is from genome assembly GCF_037479595.1 of Pseudomonas sp. MYb541. Taxonomy (NCBI): domain Bacteria; kingdom Pseudomonadati; phylum Pseudomonadota; class Gammaproteobacteria; order Pseudomonadales; family Pseudomonadaceae; genus Pseudomonas; species Pseudomonas sp. MYb541. The sequence goes on from NZ_JBBGYS010000018.1 coordinate 52,833, forward strand.
CCAGTCGCGAGCGTACCCAGCGCTCGGCCGGGTCGGTGTCCACATGGCTGAGCCAGACCATAGACAAGTCCAGGGTCGGCGTCTCGAACGGGAACGGCTCGCAGAACAGGTGGCCCGACACGGCCATGGCCTCGGCGGTGTAGTCCGGCAGGCTGGCGATCAGGTCGGTGCCGGCGAGCAACGCCGGCAGTGCGCTGTATTGCGGCACCGACAGCACCACGTGGCGCTTGCGGCCGATTTCTGCCAGCCACTCATCGGCGAACCCTGCCACGTTAGCGGTGTGGGACACCAGCACGTGAGGGCGTGAGCAGTATTCGTCGAGGGTCAGCGGTGTTTCCGAGGCATCGGCACGTAGGATGCGCGGGCGGATATGGCGCAGCAGCTTGCGCTTGGCATTTGCCGGCAGGCCACGGGTCTGGGTGATGCCGACGGTGATATCGCCAGAGGCGAGCAGATCCGGGATGCGCCAGTAGTCCACATGTTGCACCACGAACACCACTTGCGGCGCTTCCTGGCGTAGGGCGCGCAGCAAAGGCGGCAACAGGCCGAACTCGACGTCATCGGACAGGCCGATGCGAAAGGTCATGGTGCTGATGGACGGGTCGAAATCGTGGGTCAGGCTCAAGGCCGAGGATAGCGAGTCCAGCGCCGGCGACAGGTGCTGGATGATTTCCTCGGCCCGCGCCGTGGGCTCCATGCGGTGGCCGACGCGAATGAACAACGGGTCGTTGAACAAGGTACGCAAGCGGTTGAGGGCCGAGCTGATGGTCGGCTGGCCGAGAAACAGCTTCTCCGCCACCCGCGTCACGTTGCGCTCCAGCATCAGCGCTTCGAACACCACCATCAGGTTGATGTCGGCCTTGCGTAATTCATTGCGATTCATCGGCGCCTGCCCCTTTCCCCAAGACAAGCCGCAGTGTAGAAAGCCGCGTTGCTGGCGTCTACGTGTAGGACGCTTCGCTGGCCTGTGCGCCACGCTCAGGCTCGTGCCCCATGCGCAACCGCAGCGCCGCAATAGCCGCCACCACCAATACCAGCGCAATCACCTTCAGGCCGTTCATCGCATTACCGGTGCTTTGCTCGATCACGCCCATCACCGACGGCCCGACAAACCCGCCAAGCAGCCCGCACGCGTTGACGAAACCCAGCCCGCCCGCCAGCGCAACGCCCTTGAGTCGGGAAGCCGGGTACAGAAAAATGATCGACTGCACCACGAAGAACATCACCGCCGACAGGCAAAAACCGAGCAGGCTGAACACCGGCCCCGATATCGACGCGATGCCCAGGCCCAGCGCCATGGTCAGCAGCCCTGTGACCAGCAACCGCCGGCAGCGTCCGGGCGTCGTGGCGAAACGCGGAATCAGCAAGGCACCGAGTGCCGCCGCGATCCACGGTAACGAAGTCAGCAGGCCGACGTTCATGGTGCTCAGTTCGCCATACTTGCTGATGATGCTCGGCAGGAAAAAGATCACGGTGTAGATGGTGATCTGGTGACAGAAGTACACAAAAATCGCCAGCAGGATTTGCGGGGTCAGCCAGTTTTTCAACGAGTGACCGCCCTCGCCCGCGCCCTCTTCGGTTTCCTGGGCGATGCGCTGTTCGATGCCGCGCGCTTCCTCGGCCGACAACCACGGCGCCTTGCTCGGACGGTCCGGCAATTTGCGCCAGACCACCCAGGCAAACGCCACCGCTGGCAGGCCTTCGAGCATGAACATCCACTGCCAGCCGTGCCAGCCGAGCATGCCGTCCATGCGCATCAAGGCCGCACCCACCGGGCCACCGATGATGTTGGCGAAGCACACGCCAAGCAGGAAATACCCGGTGGCGCGCGCCCGTTGTTCACGGTTGAACCAGTAGGTGAGGTAGAGCATGACGCCGGGGAACAGTCCGGCTTCGGCAATGCCCAGCAACAGGCGCAGCACGTAGAACGAGGTCTCGCCCTGCACAAAGGCCATGGCCGCCGAGATCAGGCCCCAGGTCACCATGATCCGCGCGATCCAGAACCGCGCGCCGACCTTGTGCATGATCAGGTTGCTGGGGATTTCCGACAGCGCATACGTCAGGAAAAACAGCCCCGCGCCCAACCCGTACGCCGCAGCGGAAATGCCCAGGTCGACGTCCAGATGATGCTTGGCCAGGGCGATGTTGGTGCGGTCCAGGAAGCTCAGGATATAGGCGATGATCAGCAAGGGCATCAACTTGACGAACATCAGTTTGTTCAACGCCTGCGGGGTGCGGGCGGAAGTGGCGGTAGTCATCGGCAATTCCTCTTGGCGCCCCGCCAGCCGGGCTGGGGGGCGCATCGGTGTTGTTCTAGGAGTCGAGTTGCACAGCCATGGCCTGGGGGCGATGGGAAAACAATTGCAGCAGTGCGCCGCCCAGGGCGCAGCCGGCCATCACGAAGAAACAGACGGTGTAGCCGTGCAGCGTGGTCCAACCGCCGCCCATGGCGATCAGGCTGCCCATCAGCACCGGCGCCAGGCCGCCGCCGATAAACATCGCGGTGGTGATGATGCCGTTGGCGGTCGACGTCGCCGACGGCTCGGCCGAGTCGCAGGCCACGGCGTAATAGATCGGCCACACCGCGTTAGCCACCAGGCCGAACAGCAGTTGCACCACGACGATCAACGTCAGCGTATTGGCGAAGTAGAACGCGCCGACACTCGCCGCCATCCACACGCCGCAAATGATCAGCGTGGTGCGCCGGCCGATGATGTCCGACAGCGACGGCCACACCAGTTGCCCGAGGATGCCGGTGAGGGTGAACACCACGCTCATCCCCGCCGACTCGGCCAGGGACAAGCCGGCGATGTTGTAGAGGTAGGCCGGCAGCACGATGTTGACGCCCATGTATACGACTTGGGTGAGCATGGTGTTGCCCGCCGTAAGGGCGATATTGCGGTTGCGCAAGGTGGCAAGGAATGTACGCCAGGCCTCGCCTTTGACTTGGCTGGCCGGCGCGTTGTCCGGCGGGGTCATGCCTTTGGCGGCAATGTCGACATACAGTGCAGTGATGCGCTCGGCGGTGGAATAACGCGCCCAGAAGATCATCAGCGGCAGCGCCACCACGAACGCGAAGAAGAACACATAGCGCCAGTTCTCTTCACCAAACACGGTGATGACAAAACTCGCGACGATACCGCTAAGCATCGCGCCAATCGGGTAACCCGTATGGTGCGCGCCCAGGGCAAACCCGCGGCGCTCAACCGGCCACCATTCGGCGGTGTTGCTCACGCCCACCGGCTCGCCCCAGCCGGCGCCGAGGTTGACGCCGACGCGCAGGGCAATGAAGGTGGCGAGGTTGCCGCTCAACGCCTTGAATCCGGACAGAAACGAGATCGCCGTGTAGCCCAGCACCAACGGCACCTGGAAGCGCGCACGTTTCCAGCCGCCACCGTAACGGTCGCTCCACATCGAACCGGGGATATCCAGCAGCGCCAGGGCCAGCATGACCACCGTGGCCACGGTGCCCCATTGGTCGGCGGACAAATCGAAATGCTTGGAAATGGTCGGCCCCAGGCGCAGCACGATCTCACGGTCGTAGGCATTGAGGATCCAGATCATCCAGCAGACCAGCAGCGACACCCAGGAATGCCGGTGAATGCTGCGCAGCGACGCTTTTTTTATAGTTGCCATGGGCCTCTCCAGGCGCGCAAGGGCGCGCACTGACACAAGGTTGCGAAGGAATATGCCTTGTCACACACACGCGCTAGCTGGCGAACCGTCGCTCGGCTATTCCTTGCACGCCCAACCCGGTAATGGCGAACAGCGCTCCGCGCTGCTGACCGTCCGCCGGAAAACGCGGCAGCGGCGGCTTGGCCATGGAGGTCACAAACAGGGTGTCCAGGTTCGGCCCGCCAAAGGTCAGGCTGGTGACCTTTTTCACCGGCATCTGGATGATGCGGTCGACGTGCCCGTCGGGGGTGTAGCGCACCAGTTTTCCGGCGTAGACCAGCGCTTGCCACAGGCAGCCTTCGGCATCCACGGTGCAACCATCGGCAGCGCCCCCGCCGGAGGTGTCGACCTTGGCGAAGGTGCGACGATTGCTGACACTGCCGGTGGCCAGGTCGTAGTCGTAGGCCCAGATCTCGCCGGACCAGGTGTCGCAGAAGTAGAAGGTGTCACCCGATGGGCTCCAGCACGGGCCGTTGGACACGATGATGCCTTCGTCCAGGGTGTGCTGGCTCAGGTCGGCATCAAGCCGGTAGAGTTTGGCGCTGGCGTTGTCTTCCTGGGTGTCCATGGAGCCGAAGATAAAGCGGCCTTGGCGGTCGACCTTGCCGTCGTTGAGGCGGTTATCCGGCAAGTGCGGTTCCGGATCAGCGACCAGGTTGAGTTCGCCACTACTGAGATCGAGGGTGTGCACGCCGTTTTGCAGGGCGACGATAGCCGACTCACCGTCGCGGCGCAGGGCCATGGAGCCGATTTTCTGGCCCACGTCCCAGGCTCGCAGCTCGCGACCGTCGTCGGTGCATCGCAAGATGCGGCCGTCGGCGCTGTCGATCCAATACAAGCGTTGTTGCTCGACGTCCCACACCGGGCCTTCGCCCAGGGTGGTCTTGACGTCGACAAGCACTTCGATACGCATGGTGATCCCCTTATTGTTGTTGTGCGGGATGCAGGCCGCGCCTTGACGCGGCGGTTTGTTGGGTTAGAAGTTGACCTGGTCGCGCCCCTTGAGCCCGAGGATTTCCCGCGCTTCATCCGGCGTAGCGACCCGATGGCCAAGCGCTTCGATCACGGTACGAATACGCCGGACCTGATCGGCATTCGACGCCGCCAGTTTGCCCGGCCCATCCCACAGCGAATCCTCAAGCCCCACCCGCGCGTTGCTGCCCATGGACAGGCCCATGGTCGCCAGCGGAATCTGCCCACGCCCGGCGCCAAGGATCGACCACACATAGTCGTCGCCAAACAGGCGGTCGGCGGTGCGGCGCATGTGCGCCAGGTCTTCCGGGTGGCCGCCGATACCGCCGCGCAGGCCGAACACCGACTGGATAAACAACGGTGGCTTGAGCAGGCCACGTTCGAGGAAGTGCGCGGCGGTGTACAGGTGGCCGATGTCGTAGCACTCGATCTCGAAACGGGTGCGGTTTTCGGCACAGGAGTTGAGGATGTGGGTGATGTCGCGGAAGGTGTTGCGGAAGATCCGGTCGTCACTTTCTTCCAGGTACGGCCGCTCCCAGTCGTGCTTGAAGTCGGTAAAGCGGTTGAGCATTTCGTACAGGCCGAAGTTCATCGAGCCCATGTTCAGCGAAGCCAGTTCCGGCTTGAACTGCATCACCGGCTGCAGGCGTTCTTCCACGCCCATGGTCGGCGCGCCGCCGGTGGTGATGTTGATCACCACGTCGCTGGCGGCCTTGATCTGCGGCAGGAATTCGGCGAACAACGCCGGGTCCTGGCTGGGGCGACCGTCGTTGGGGTCACGGGCATGCAGGTGGACAATCGCGGCGCCAGCCTCGGCGGCACCGATGGCGGCATCGGCAATTTCCTGCGCGGTGATCGGCAAATGCGGTGACATCGACGGCGTATGAATCGCACCGGTGACGGCGCAGGTGATGATGACAGGACGATTTTTGGACATGACGAATCTCCGACTTTTATTCTTATGAAAAAAATCCTGGGTGCAGCGCGATGTGTTCTTCCGTGGCTTACAGGTACTCGACGTTACCGTCGACGCTGATCGCCTGGCCGGTCACGTTGCGTGCGGCGGGCGAACAGAGGAACAGAGCCATGGCTGCCACGTCTTCGGCGGTGACCATGCGCTTGAGGGAAATCTTGTTGAGGTATTCCTGGCGCATTTCGGCTTCGGGCACGCCGACCTGTTCGGCACGCGCGCGGATCACGCCGTCCATGCGTGGGCCTTCGACGATGCCGGGCAGCAAGGCGTTGACGCGGATGTCGCTCTCGCCCAGCTCCGAGGCCAGGGATTTCATCAAGCCGACGATCGCCCATTTGGTCGCCGCGTACGGCGTGCGCCAGGCGTAGCCCAAGCGCCCCGCCACCGAGGCGATATGCAACAGATGGCCGTGGGACGATTCCTTGAGCATCGGCACGGCGTGGTGGGCAAACCGGTATTGCGCGGTGAGATTGATGTTGATGGTGGCTTGCCACTCGGCGTCGCTGATCGCATCGATGCCGCCGGTAGGCCCGGCGATCCCGGCATTGTTGACCAACACATCGAGGCCGCTGAAACGCTCGCGCTGCACCTTGAACACCGCCTCGATCTGCGCGGCATCACTGACATCCGCGCGGGTGGCGACGGTGCCTGGGTATTTGTCGCGGAACGCGGCCAGGGCCGGCTCGCTCACATCACACACATGCACCTGGGCACCGGCTTCCAGATACGCCGCCGCTAGCACTTCACCAATGCCGGCAGCCCCGCCGGAAATCAACACACGTAACCCAGGATAAGGCTGCAGCCGTTGTAGGACACTCATGCACGTTTACCTCCTGAAACAGACGACCGCGAACGGTCGTTCTTGACGAGCAGACGCGCCAGGGAGTCGGCGGCCTGCATGATGTCATCGGTCACCGCTGCGCGTGCGCCGGCGCCGTCGCGCGCAGCCAGCGCTTCGACGATGCGCGTGTGCGCTTCCATCGAGCGTTGCAGGTGAGCTTTATCCGGGGCGACCAGCGCGAAGCACGGGCCCATGTGCAGCCAGAAGTTTTCCACGGCGGCCATGGTCAACTCGGCCTGGGCCACGGCGTAAATGCGCCGGTGAAACGCGAAGTTGGTCCACAGGTAGCGGGACACGTCGACTTCGTCGGCGGCGTGTTGCATCTGCTGGCAGAGATCGGTGATTTCATCGAGGTCGGCTTTCTGCAGGAGCAGCACCGCCTTTTCGGCGAGCAAGCCTTCAAGGGCGACCCGCGCATCACGGATTTCACGCAGGCGGTCGACCGTCATCAGGCGCACGCGCAGACGGGAGGTTTCGGTGACTTCAAAGGCGTTTTCAGCGCTGAGGCGTTGCAGGGCTTCACGCACCGGCATCGGGCTGGAACCGAGGGCCTCGGCGAGGCCGCGGATGGTGAGTTTCTGGCCAGGTTGGAAACGGCCACTCATCAGGGCTTCGCGGATCTGGCGGTAGACCTGGTCTTGCAAGGTATCGCGGGACACCTGGCGCAGGGTGGGCAGGAGGAGCGGACCATCTGTCATGAGGCAAAACCTGTGTTGTCGTTCTTATGGCCTCAATATGTGATCACAAATCAAATATGTCAAATAGTTTCCCCCACCGCGTGCATTAAAAATGTAGGAGCCGGCCTGCCGGCGATGGCAATTTTGAATGCGCCATCGCCGGCAAGCCGGCTCCTATGGTGGGTGTGCGCTCAGGGTTTTAGCGGACGTTCCTGATCCCGCTCGGAAAGCTCCGTCCCATCATCGGGATGCTTCCAGGTCTGGGGTTTTTCTTCCTCACGCTGCCGGGGTTGCTCAAGCTCCCGCTCGTCCCGCCGTTTCTGTTGATCAGTCATCGCCACCTCCCATCCGTAAGAATTGGTCACACCTTCAGCATAGAACAGCGAACGTATTTTTGACCGCGCTACCGATTGATAGTCAATGCACATCAATCTATCCAAATTTGTCACTTATCATTTCTAAATGTGTCAGCCACTATTCTCGGTCTTAGGCGAAACAAGCACTTTAAAAAGAACGCTGGAGACACAAAATCATGACTAGCCCTACCCGACCCGACTCTGCCCGCTCGAAAGTGGGCGCGGTTTTCCGCGTGACTTCGGGCAATTTCCTCGAACAGTTCGACTTCTTCCTGTTCGGTTTTTATGCCACCTACATCGCTGCCGCGTTCTTCCCTGCCGCTAATGAGTTTGCGTCATTAATGATGACCTTCGCCGTGTTCGGCGCGGGCTTCCTGATGCGTCCATTGGGCGCGATCATCCTGGGTGCCTATATCGATGACGTCGGTCGCCGCAAAGGGCTGATCGTGACCCTGTCGATCATGGCCAGCGGCACGCTGCTGATCGTGCTGGTGCCGGGTTATCACACCATTGGCCTGTGGGCTCCATTGCTGGTGCTGCTCGGTCGCCTGCTGCAAGGCTTCTCGGCCGGCGCAGAACTGGGCGGTGTATCGGTTTACTTGTCAGAAATGGCCACGCCTGGTCGCAAAGGCTTCTACACCAGCTGGCAGTCGGGCAGCCAGCAGATCTCCATCGTGGTCGCCGCCGCACTGGGTTATGGCCTGAACGTATGGATGGAACCCGCCGTGGTGGCCGATTGGGGCTGGCGCATTCCGTTCGCCATCGGCTGCGTGATCATCCCGTTTATCTTCATCCTACGTCGCAACCTGCAGGAAACCGAAGAGTTCGCCAACCGCAAGCATCGCCCAACCATGCGTGAAGTGCTGGCAACCCTGGTGAAGAACTGGACTGTGGTGATCGGCGGCATGCTGATGGTGGCCATGACCACTACCGCGTTCTACCTGATCACCGTGTACGCACCGACCTTCGGCAAGACCGTGCTGCAATTGAGCACCTCCGACGCCCTGCTGGTGACCCTGCTGGTGGCGGTGTCGAACTTTGTCTGGTTGCCGATCGGCGGCACGCTGAGCGACCGGTTTGGCCGCAAGCCGGTGCTGATCGCCATGACCGTACTGACGGTTCTGACCGCTTATCCAGCGCTGTCCTACGTGGTGAATGCCCCAAGCTTCGCCCACATGCTGGAAACCCTGCTGTGGTTCTCCTTCCTTTACGGCATGTACAACGGCGCCATGATCCCGGCCCTGACCGAAATCATGCCGGTGGAAGTGCGTGTGGCGGGTTTCTCCCTGGCATACAGCCTGGCGACCGCGATTTTCGGTGGTTTTACCCCGGCGATTTCCACCTGGTTCATCCACATCACCGAAGACAAAGCCTCGCCCGCTTACTGGATGATGTTCGCCGCAGCCTGCGCGCTGTGCTCGACCCTCGCGCTGTACCGTCGCGCCAACACCCGTGGCCAGGTCATGCAGGAGGCGGCATGATGAAGCCGTTGCTTAAGACCCTGACGGCCCTGGCCCTCGGCGCCCTGGCGCTGTCGGCCCAGGCCGAACAGCTCAAGGTGATGACATCGGGTGGCTTCACCGCCGCGTATAAACTGCTTGGCCCGCAGTACGCCAAGCAAAGCGGTGACAGCCTCGACACCATTCTGGGTCCGTCCATGGGCAAGGCGCCGGAAGCGATTCCCAACCGTCTCGCCCGTGGCGAACACGCCGACGTGGTGATCATGGTCGGCTACGCCCTGGATGACCTGATCAAACAAGGCAAGGTCGACCCGGCCTCCCGCGTGGAACTGGCGGACTCGCGCATCGGCCTGGTGGTGAAGGCCGGTGCGGTCAAACCTGCAATCGGTACTGATGCCGAACTGAAAGCCGTGCTGAGCAAGGCCAAATCCGTGGCTTACTCGGACAGCGCCAGCGGTGTGTATGTCGAGAAGGAGTTGTTCAAGAAGCTCGGCATGCCGGCCAAGGGCACCATGATCGAACGCCTGCCGGTGGCCGAACAGGTCGCCAAGGGTGACTACGAAGTGGGCCTGCAGCAGGTCGCGGAATTGCTGCCAGTGCCGGGTGTGACCTACGTCGGCAAGATCCCGGAAGACGTGCAATCGGTGACGCGGTTCGCCGCCGGTATCCCGGTGAATGCCGAACACCCTGAACAGGCCAAGGCCTTGTTGCAGTACCTGGCGTCGCCCCAGGCGCAACCGGTGGTGCAAGCCACCGGCCTGGACTCGGTGTCACGCTGACCGAAACGGCATCTCCCGCACCAATCGCTCCAACTCCAGCGCCGCTGGCGGCAAGGTCCGCCCGCGGCGTTTTATCAAGCCCACATTGCGCATCACCTGCGGTTCCACCAGCGGCACACTCACCAAGATCGGGTGCTCGCCCGCCGGCATGGCAATCGAGGGCACCATCGCCACCCCCAATCCCGCCTCCACCAGCCCGATCATCGTCGTTACGTGGTGCGTCTCGCAGATACTCGGCTTTTTCACCCGCACGCCACGCAACGCCTGGTCGAGCAGGAAGCGGTTACCAGAGGTCTTGTCCACAGTGATGTAGTCGTGTTCGTAGGCCTCCGACCAGCTCACGCTGTCACGCTGGGCCAGGGGGTGATCGCGGCGACAGGCCAGCACATAGCGCTCCTGCAGCAGCAGTTCAAACTCCACTTCATCGGCCAGACTGCCGCTGAAACTCACGCCGAAATCCGCCTCGCCACTTTCCACCGCATTGCACACTTCACCGGCACTGGCATCCAGCACCCGCAGGCGAATTTTCGGATACAACTTGTGGAATTCGGAGATCACATGGGGCATGAAATAGTACGCGGTGGACGGCACGCAGGCGATGGTGACATTACCCATGCGGGTGGACGCGACATTACTGATGCCCATGAGCGCCACGTCGAGGTCATCGAGCATGCGCTCGACCTGAGGCAGGAAAGCGCGGCCGACCATGGTCAAGCTGACGCGCCGCGTGGTGCGTTCGAACAGCTTCACATCCAAGGCGGTCTCGAGCTTTTCGATACGCCGGCTGAGGGCCGGCTGCGAGATTCGGATAGCTTCGGCGGCACCGCGAAAACTGCCCTTGTCTACCACGGCGCGGAAGGCTTGGAGGTCGTTGAGGTCGAAGTTGATGATCACGGGAAGGCCAATGTGGTCGAGGTGGCAGGCATTATCGTATGGGAGCCGATGGCGCGCCATGCATGCCGGGACCGGCTTGTTGTAATAACCCTGCTACAAATATGAAGTCATACATATCAGTGGGTTATTGGGTTTATGCGACCACGCAGTTCTCTAAATGGGTCAATACTTGCGACCTGACCTAAACAACGGGAGCTGTAGCACGCATGGAAACCTATCACTTCTGGACAGACGACGAGTCGCCGGATATCGGCATCGATCAGTTGCTTCTTGCATCACGCCAATGGTCAAGTAGGATTGAATCCTACTCTCCTTCGGCGGACTTCCACATGCGCTCAACCCAGCAAATGAGCATTACGTTGCCAATCGAAATGGCTGCCCTGGTCAAAGCCAAAGTCGCAGCCGGTGAATATGCATCCGAAAGTGAAGTGATCCGCGACGGCCTGAGGGTCTTGCTGGCCCGTGATCGCGCTATGGAAGACTGGCTGCGGGACGAGGTGATCCCAGCTGCGGCAGCCCTCAAGGCCGAGCCCGAGCGCGCGCTGTCCGTCGAACAGGTTCGAGAACACATGGCAGCCAAGCGTCAGCGACAAGGCACCGGGAAAGCGTGAGTTACACGGTAGCCTTTTCGCCTGAAGCGTTGGCGCAACTCGACGCCCTTGAAGACTACATCAGCGATGCCGGTTCCCCCGTTGTAGCTGCACGCTTTATCGACAACCTCATCCGCTACTGCGAAAACCTTTGCCTGTTTCCCTTGCGCGGAATTCGACGTGACGACCTGCTGACCCACTTACGTATCACGCACTATCGACGCACCACCGCCATTGCGTTCACGGCGGACCCCGCGACCGAAACAGTGTCGATCCTGGGAGTGTTTTACGGTGGGCAAGACTACGCGGCATTGTTGCAGGGCGATGGGGAGTCAGGAACTCGATGACGCCAAGGGCAGCATCGTGCGCATCCTCAAGGATGGAACGCGTGATGTGATGGTGAGCAAGCTCTCCAAACCCGACGGCCTGTTCGCCACACGCGGTGGTTGGGTGTTCAGCCAGGAGTTCGCTAATTTGCCCGTGAGCTTTCTCAAGGATGGCGTCGTCAGCGAACTGTTCAGAGGTGAGAACGTGCAGGGCCTGTGGGATGACGGTGACTACCTCTATGCCATCGAGGACCGCAAGCCTGTCGGGCGACTGTTGCGTTATCGCTGGAGCGACCAGACCCTGACCGTATTGCGTGACCAGATTCAGGAAGGCGAGTCCGTCGTCCGTTGCACCGACGGGCGCATGCTCTACACCGAGAAGAAAAAAGGTGTGGTACGTGAGCTAACAGAAGACGGCAGCGATCCCGACGTGCTGGCCGACCTGAACAAACCGACGTTTTTGATGTGCGATGAGCGCGGGTTATGGGTCAATGAGGACTTCACGCACCGAGCGAGGTTGTTACTGATAGACAAGCAGGGGCGCCAACAGACGATCTTGTCGTTCCTGAAGGCGCCGCAGTCGATTGTGCCAACCAGTCGAGGGACCTATCTGCTGGCCGAGGGTGGCAGGGACCGGGTGTTGGAACTGGTACCCGACACACGTAAATCCTTGCCGTAAACACCGCACCACCGCTTCATCCATACGTTGAGGCGGTGCGCAGGTTAAAACAGCTCCCAAACCTGCGGGCCATTAAAAAACGCCTGCGCATTGCTATCCAGCGTCTCCAGGTGATACCCACCCTCCTGCACGATCACACACGGCAAGCCCAATCCACGAATGCACTCACCCAACCGCGCAAACCCTTCCCGCGTAACGGCGACTTTGCTCTGCGGGTCCAACTCGTAGATATCGAAACCCAGTGACAGCACCAGCACATCTGCCGAGAAGCTCTTCACCGCCGCCAACGCCAGTTCCACCTTTTCGAAAAACACCGCCTCGCTGGCACCGTGGGGCATTGGCAGGTTGAGGTTGAAGCCTTCACCTGCTGCATTACCGCGCTCTTCGGCGAAGCCGGCAACGCCGGGGTAGAAGTTGGTGGGGTCACCGTGAATCGAGACGTAAAGCACGTCGTCGCGGTCGTAGAAAATCTCCTGGATACCTTGGCCGTGGTGCATGTCGGTGTCGAGCACGGCAACGCGCTGGAAACCTTGACGCAATGCCTGCGCCGCTACAGCAGCATTGTTGATGTAACAGAATCCTCCTGCCGCATCGTAGCGAGCATGATGGCCCGGTGGGCGACAAAGGGCGTAGGCGGCCGGAGCGCCATCAAGAATATCCTTGGCGGCCGCAACGGCGCTCTGGGCCGACCAGTAGGCCGAGCGCCAGGTCAGCTCGCCGATTGGGCAACTGCCATCCGCCAGGTAGCGCGCAGCCTGGGCAAGGATGCCGCGCAGGGCGTTGGGTTCGCGCACGAAGATGTTGGACATGACTTCGTCACCCCAGTCTTCGGGGATTTCCTTCCAGCGTTGGTGGGCCTCCTGCAGGAAAGCCAGGTAAGGCGCACCATGTACGGCCAGCAATGGATCGAGGCCGTAGTCCTGCGGCTGCTGGATGTCGAAACCCAAGGTTTGCGCGGCCAACAGCAGGTTGCGGGCACGCTCGGGAACCTCCTGCGGCGTGCGCATCTGACCACGGGAGTAGTAGCTGCGCGGATGATGCAAAAGTTGCTCGGGATGAAAAAATGTACGCATGAGATGCTCCTGGGTGAACACGGAACCTGTGGGAGCTGGCTTGCCTGCGCCCACATTTGAATCCGGTCAGGCTTGAAATATGAGTGTTCAGGTCGCTTGGCCGGCGCGCTTCAACACGGCGTTGAGCAATACGTCGGTGCCCTGGCGCACGTCCTCGGGCAACACGTCTTCGGCTTCGTTATGACTAAGGCCGCCGACGCAAGGGATGAAGATCATCGCAGTCGGGCAATAGCGCGCCAGGTGGATGGCGTCGTGACCGGCGCCGCTGACAATGCGTTGCTGGCTGTAACCCAGGGCATCCACAGCGGCTTGCACGCAGGCGACGCAGTCGGCGTCGAACGGTGTGGCCGGGCTGATCCAGTGTGGACTGACGGTCACGGACAGCCCGCGTTGCTCGGCGATGGCCTGCAGTTGTTGGCGCACTTGCTGTTCCATGGCGTGGATATCGACGTCGCGGTGATGACGCAGGTCGACGGTGAAATTCAATAGGCCAGGAATAGTGTTGCGCGACGATTTGGCGATGCTCAGTTCACCCACGGTGGTCAGGCCTTCGGGGGCAAAATCCGCCGCCAGTTTCTCCAGGGCCTGGATCATTTGCGCGGCGCCATACAAGGCGTCTTTACGCAGCAGCATCGGCGTAGTGCCGGCGTGGGCAGCCATGCCTTCGACGCGCACATCCAGCCAGCGAATCGCCTGCCCGCCGGTGACCACACCGATGCTTTTAGCGTTGTCCTCAAGAATAGGGCCCTGCTCGATATGCGCTTCGAAATACGCATCCACGGCGCCGCCCAACGGGCGTGAGCAGGCGTAGCCAGTAGCACGCAAAGCCTCGGCCACACTGATGCCATCGACATCGGCAGTGGCCAGGGCCTTATCCAGTGCCAGGGTGCCGGTGAATACCGCCGAGCCGAGCATGGCTGGCGTAAAACGGGCGCCCTCCTCATTGGTCCATACCGCAATTTCCAGCGGCTTGCGTGTCTGGATCCCGTGATCGTCAAGGCTGCGGATCACCTCCAGCCCCGCCAGTACACCGTAGACACCGTCAAAACGCCCACCTTCGGGCTGAGTGTCGAGGTGGCTGCCCATCATCACTGGCGACGCATCCTTGTCCGTACCGGCACGACGGGCAAACAGATTGCCGATGGCATCCACGCTCAGAGTCAGCCCGGCGGCCGTGCACCAGTGCTTGAACAGTTCGCGACCGGCTTGGTCTTCGGCGCTCAAAGCCAGGCGGCAACTGCCACCGCGTGCCGTGGCACCAATCTCGGCCATGGCCATCAGGCTGGCCCACAGTCGCTCGCCATTGATCTTCAACATTACAGACACTCCATCAAACACTATGGGCCATTTCACGACGGTGGGCGGTGGCATGCCGACGCGACAACGCCAGTACACACACCAGCGAGACCGCCGCGATCAAGCTGTAGAACACTGCCATCGGCCACCATTGGCCTTGGTATTCGTGGGCCAGCCAGGTGCCGATCAACGGCGTAAGACCACCCGCCAGCGCGCCGCACACCTGGTAGGCCAGGGAGATCGCGGTGTAGCGCACGCGGGTTTCAAACAGGCCACTGACGAAGCCGGCGATCACCGCATAAAACGACGCCATGCACACCACCGCCAGGGCAATACCGAGGATGATCAACGGTGCCTGGCCGCTGCTGACCAATACGAACATCGGATAAGGCGAGGCCATGGCCAGCACCGTCATTGCGCACAGGAAACGCGTGGCGCCGACCTTCTCCGCTACCCAGGCGGCTAGCGGCTGGACGCAGAACTGGATGATGGCGACAAAGAAAAGGCACTCCAGAATCAGCGACCGCGGTAGGCCCAGTTGCTGAGTGCTGTAGGCAATCATGAAGGTGTTGGTGAAATACACGCCGGCAATGCCCAGGGTGTTGGCCCCGATGCAAAGCAGCAGTGGGCGCCAGGCGGTTCGTAGCACCTCTATGACAGGCGCCTGGTCTTTCTTGATCGCTCGCGCTTTTTCCGCCAAGGCTTTGTCTTCAAGAAATTCCGGCGACTCATTCACGCCCAGGCGAATCGCCAGGCCGACCACCAACAGCAACGCACTGGCCAGGAACGGCACGCGCCAGCCCCAGTTCAATAACTCTTCTTCCGGCAGACGGGTGACCGCACTGAACGCGAGCAGCGACAGGATCAGCCCAGCCGGGCTGCCCAATTGCGCGAAGGAAGCAAAGAAGTTGCGCCGACCTTTCGGCGCATGCTCGCCCGCCATCAACACCGCACCGCCCCACTCGCCGCCAACGGCAATACCCTGCACCACGCGCAGCAGGATCAGCAGCACCGGCGCAGCGGCACCGATCTGCGCATAGGTTGGTAGCAGACCGATACACACGGTCACCACGCCCATCATCACCAGGGTGATCACCAGGGATTTCTTGCGGCCGATCCGGTCACCGATGTGCCCGAACACAATGCCGCCCAACGGCCGTGCGAAGAAACCTACGGCAAAGGTGCCGAACGCCGCCATGGTGCTGAAGAGTTTGTCTTCGGAGGGGAAAAACAGTTGGCCAAACACCAGCGCTGCGGCAGTGGCGTAGATGTAAAAGTCGTACCACTCGATCATGGTGCCGATAAAAGCGGCGGCCGCAGCACGGCGAGGCTGGGGCGAAGCGGAAGGCTTCATGGGGCTGGCTCCTTTGGTTATTTTTTTGGCAGGAGAAAGGTCGAACGCATGCGCTCTGATGGCGCTTGTTGAGGGTGATTTATCGTCGCGGGGCTATGATTAGTCAATTTTCTATTTATTATTCCAATTATAAATTCTGCTTATTATCGAGCTGCGCCATGCCCGAACCCCGCCGCGACATTCATCCCTTGCTCAACGACCGCCTGGACTGGAACCTGCTGCGCACCTTCCGTGTGATCGGCCAAGAGCTGAGCATCAGCCGCGCCGCCGCCCGCCTGCATCTGACCCAGCCAGCAATCAGCCAGGCGCTCAAGCGACTGGAAGAACAACTCGACTGCCAGCTCATCGTCCGTCGAGGTCCGCGATTTGTGTTGACGGAGGCCGGTGAGCAGATCTTCGCCATCGCCGGCGAGATGTACGGCCAGGTGTCGCAGATGAGCAATGCCCTGCAAAAACCGGGTGATGAGGTGATCGGTAAAGTGCGATTGCTGATGATCAGTCGGATCAACTCGGACACCTTCGACGAATTTCTGGCGGATTTTCATCGTGAACATCCTCGGGTCGACCTGGAAGTCGAGGTAATGCGCAGCTCGGATATCGTCGCCGCGCTCCTGGAAAAAACCGCGACCCTGGGTCTGAGCCTCAACCGTCGGCCGCAGCCACGCCTGGAACAACACCTGTTCCTGCGCCAGCGTTATGCGTTTTTTTGTGGGCGACACCATCCATTGTTCGGGCGCATCGGTTTGGCGGAGGGGGACCTGCAATCTGAGAACTTCGTCAGTTTTACCAGCGACCAGATTGGCGGGATGCTCTCGCCGTTGACGATTTTCCGGGATCAGCAAGGGTTCAGCGGTCGGATCGTGGCGTCGTCTTCAAGCCTGGAAGAAGTGCGGCGATTGGTGATTGCCGGCTTCGGCCTGGGCTGCCTGCCGATCCATGTGGTGGCGGAGGATGTGAAGAACGGGCTGCTATGGCGGCTACCGCCGGACGAGGGCATTACGGACGTGGATATCCATCTGCTGTGGAACCGGGAACAGAAGATGAGCCGGGCGGAAACGGTATTTATCGAAAGTCTTTCTGAAAAACTCGCGCGATGAGCGAACCTGGCCCCCGTGGTTGATGAGACCACGGGGGCTTTCCCTACCTAATCGAAGTGACTCCGCGTCAACGCGCTTTATTGGCCTGAGAAAGCACCGACGCCGCAAGCGCCTTCGTGTCTTCGTTGTATTTATCGCTGCCCAGCACTTTGCCAGCCGTCTCCTCCATCTCTGCGCTGGTCTGCTTGTCGGTGCTTTTCTGGGCTAGCGCTGAAGCGGCAAGACTTCTGGCAGTGGCAGATGAGGTTGGACTGTTGAGCGTATGCGCTGCCAATGTCGCGATCTTGCCCGAGGTTTTCTTGGTGTTTTTGCTCATGCTGCAACTCCTTTGCAGTGGGACGCGCCTGATCGAGTGCGCTACCACAAAGTAATCAGTTGCCGGAGCCACTGCAATGCGCTGCCTGTAGGCAACGCTGGGGAAGTCTGTATGAAACGGGTATGGCTTACGTAGTGCGTGCTAGAGCGTCGCATCGATAGCACTGATGATTACTATCGAAACGAGCGCCTGCCCGATTTTCAGCACTGATTCCTATAATCGCGTCCTAATTCCCTCCCCCTCGCCTGGCTTCAGGCGACGTTCATCCTGGAACCCAACACTATGCCAAGTGCCAGCCAGGCCCCCCGCGGCCTTCCCGAACATAATCAACAGAGCGTCAAACAGCAGTGGTTGGCGATCCTCTCGGTCGCCGTGGGCGCCTTTGCATTGGTGACCAGCGAGTTCCTTCCGGTGGGCGTACTCAACGATGTCGCTGCGGACCTGGGCATCACTGCTGGCCACGCAGGCCTGATGGTCACCCTGCCCGGCATCATGGCCGCGCTGGCGGCCCCTTTGCTGTCAGTGATCATTGGTGCTATGGATCGCCGTTACCTGCTGATCGGCCTGACGTTGATCATGATCGTGGCCAACATGGTCGTGGCCTTCGCCAGTGATTTCAGCCTGCTGCTATTCGGTCGCGTATTGCTGGGTATCAGCATCGGCGGTTTCTGGGCAACAGCCATCGCCCTCAGCGGCCGCCTGGCCCCCAGAGGCGTGGACGTCGCGAAGGCCACTTCGATCATCATGATGGGCGTGACACTGGCCACCGTACTCGGCGTGCCCGTCGGCACTTGGCTCAGCGGCCTGATGGGCTGGCGCATGACCTTCCTGGTCACCGCGCTGGTGGGCCTGCCGGTGCTGTTGGCGCAAGTTCTCCTGCTGCCAACGCTCAAACCGGAAAAAGCCATTCTCGTCAGCGACCTGCCGGCGTTGTTCATCAACCCACGGGCCCGGGTCGGCTTGATCGCGGTATTGCTGATCGGCCTGGCGCACTTTGCCGCGTACACCTACGTCGCCCCCTTCTTCAAGAACAGCTCCGGCTTCGATGGCCCGACTATTGGCTCGCTGCTGCTGATGTTTGGCATTGCAGGTGTGGCAGGTAACATCTTCGCTGGCTTCGCCGCCAACCGCAGTGTGCGTTACACCCTGCTGCTGGTCGCACTGATGATCGGCACCAGCACTGCCCTGTTCCCCTACTTCGCCACCGGCCTGACCGGCGCCGCCATGCTGATCGCACTCTGGGGGTTCGCCTTCGGCGCCTTCCCGGCTTGCGCCAGTATCTGGATGTTTGTCGTAGCGCCCAAGGATGTGGAACGTGGTATGCCGCTGTTTGTCGCGCTGTTCCAGGTGATCATTGCGCTGGGGTCGTTCTTTGGCGGGCGTATCGTCGACCAGATGGGCAGCTCGGTGCTGTTGAGCCTGGCGACGGCGTTGGTGGGCGTGGGTTTTGTGACGGTGCTGGTGTTGGGCCGTAATGTCAGCAATAGCTTGGCGGCGCAGACTGCCTGACCAAACAAGTACTTACTAAAAAGCCTGCTGAGTGTTGAGCTCAGCAGGCTTTTTTCGTTTAATTGGGATGAGTATCTGTGGTGGCACCTGACTGACTTGCGTCCTTAGTCAGGATAAATGAGCTAAACGCCAGAAAATCCCCTAGATGCTGAGTGATGATCGCAACTGTGATCGGCAATTGAAGGGTTTGATACTCATGAACGGCGATGTTGCGAAAACCGACCATGTTCTTCAGGTTGGTCAACAGGGACGGGCTCACCCACCCACCTTGGGATAGCAATTGAAACACGTCGCGTGCGCCCTGGGGGACGCCTAGCCGCTCACGACGGATCAAATGCTGCCCCATATCCAGCGCAGCTTCGCAGGCACGCTGAATGTTGAGAATCGCCGCGTCCTGTCGGGTGAAGTCAGTCGCGAAACTGGCAGGATCCTTGTCGTACTCCTCGCGAGCGCGAGCCACACAGCGCTCAATGCTCGAGGCTTTGTTGATGAGCACATCATCGACCATGCACTTTTCCTTTCTGCTGAATATCAGCCAAAAGCGCAGCTCTTGCAGTGTCCAGCGCGGTTTTTTCACTGAGGATATAGCTCTCGAAAATACCCGCCTGACTGTCCTTGTTCCAGAGCCGACGCCCAATTGTTATTACTTGATATTGCATGACCGTGGACGCCGCGCGCAGGTCCAGCAAATCGACGGGCACCGCCACAATATCAGCGAGTTCTCCCGCTATCTGCCACAGCAGTAGCGGCTCCACTGTGCCAGCAGCAAGCACTGCCAGGTCCAGATCGCTGTCGGCATTCGCCTCACCCGTCGCTTGACTGCCAAACATATAGACGGCCATCAGATCAGGGACACTCGCCAATAAATGCGCCAACACTGCTTCAATGTTCATGTTGCGACCCATGATGCCACCCGATGAATGACCGTAGCAGAATTCATCTTCAAATTTCTGCCCCAAACAAAAAACCCCCGACAACCTTTAGGTTATCGGGGGTTTTTCATTATTCAATAATGGCGGAGAGATAGGGATTCGAACCCTAGGTACCGGTGAAGGTACAACGGATTTCGAATCCGTCCCATTCGGCCACTCTGGCATCTCTCCAACGGCGCGCATCATAACAGTGTGACTCAGGAAAGCAAAGCTCGAAACGAGATTTTTTTCCGTGCTATCAGATGCTTGCGTCGATTAAAGCGGTACGCCCAGACGGTTGGCGACTTCTTCGTAGGCTTCGATGACGTCACCGAGGCCTTGGCGGAAGCGGTCTTTGTCCATCTTCTTCTTGGTGTCTTTGTCCCACAGGCGGCAGCCGTCCGGGCTGAATTCGTCGCCCAGGACGATGGAGCCGTCGTGGAACACGCCGAATTCCAGTTTGAAGTCCACCAGCAGCAGGCCTGCGTCGTCGAACAGTTTGCTCAGGACTTCGTTGACCTTGAGGGACAACTCCTTCATGCGTGCGAGCTGCTCAGCGGTGCCCCAGCCGAACGCCACGACGTGGGATTCGTTGATGAACGGGTCGCCCTTGGCGTCGTCCTTCAGGAACAGCTCGAAGGTGTAAGGGTTGAGCTTGAGCCCCTCTTCCACGCCCAGACGCTTGACCAGGCTGCCGGCGGCGTAGTTACGCACGACGCACTCAACCGGGATCATGTCGAGCTTCTTGACCAGGCACTCGTTGTCGCCCAGCAGTTTGTCGAATTGGGTCGGAATGCCGGCCTCTTCGAGTTTCTGCATGATGAAGGCGTTGAACTTGTTGTTCACCATGCCTTTGCGGTCAAGTTGTTCGATGCGCTTGCCATCGAACGCCGAGGTGTCGTTGCGAAACAGCAGGATCAGGCGGTTGGCGTCGTCGGTCTTGTACACCGACTTGGCTTTGCCGCGGTAGAGTTCTTCACGTTTTTCCATGATGGGCTCCGCTTGCTAAATGGTGGGCTAGGCGATGTGTCGCCAGTCGAGCCCTGAATCTTGATCGGCCAGTTGCAGCCAGTCCGGGTCGCACCCAAGGGTGTCGACAAAACATTGCCGGGCCAGCTGCGGCAGGTTGTTCTTGCTGCTCAGGTGGGCCAGGACCAGGTGTTGCAAGTCTTGCCAGCCCAACTCATACACCAGGTACGCCGCCTGGTGGTTGTTCAAATGTCCCAGTTCGCCGCCCACCCGCTGCTTTAGGAAGTAGGGGTAGTGACCGCGAGCCAGCAGGTCTCGGCAGTGGTTGGACTCGATCATCAAGGCATCGAGGTTCCGGTAACCGTCCAGCACCTTGGCGCAGTAGGAACCCAGGTCGGTGAGCACGCCGAAGCGCCGCTCACCATCACTGAAGACATATTGCGTCGGTTCCTGGGCGTCGTGCGCCACGGCAATCACCTCGATGCTCAAGGCCCCGATTTGCAGCTGCTCGCCACCGGCCAGGAAACCTGCGGCTTCAATAGGTTTGCGCATCCCGCGCAAGGTGCCGCGACTGAGGTACACCGGAAGATTGTAGCGCCGAGACAGCAAACCCACGCCATGCACGTGGTCGGCATGTTCGTGGGTCACCAGAATCGCGCTCAGCTGCGTGGGGTGTACCCCCAGGCGCAGCAGGCGCCGCTCGGTTTCTTTTAACGAGAAACCACAATCCACCAGCACATACGTGTCGTCATGTGCGACCAGCGTGCCGTTCCCTTGGCTACCGCTGCCGAGAACGGCAAAACGCATCGAATCAGCCCAAGTTGTCCTGAATCACGCCCAATACTTTGCGCGCTGTTTCAGCGGGCGCAACGGTATTGATGTTCTTCTCGACGGTGACTTGCACGCTTTCACCAACCTTGCTCAAACGAACCTGGTAACGCTCGGCACGGGTCTCGATTTCTTCCTTGGTCGGCTGGCTGCCAAACAGTTTGCTGAAGAAACCTGGCTCTTCATCTTTACGCTCGGCCTTTTCAGCCACGTTGATGTAGTACAGGCCCAGGCTGCGGTTGATGTCCTCTACCCGCCAAGGGCCCTGCTCCAATGCACGGCCAACACTGGCCCATGCACGGTCGAGGTCTTCACCCAGGTTCAGCACCACGTTGCCGCTGCCGTCTTCGGTGAGGCTGACGCGGCTCGGGGTGTCGTAATCACGTGCGGCGAGCAGGGAAACCGAACCGCCCTTCTCGGAGATACGGCTCATGCTGGCCAGCATCTCGTCGACCAGTGCCGAGTCGACGCCGGTATTGACCGAGCGGTTGGTGAAATCAACATTGGCCGTGCTGCCGGCCGGACGCTCGGCGCTGACCACGTAGACTTCACTGGTATTACGCTGCACGCCTGGCTCAATGCGCACACGCACGCGGGCTTCGCTGTCGGCGGCTACACCACCGGCCTGCAGGCGCTTGGCCATGGTGGCGGACAGCTCGCTGCCCTGCTGCCATGCGGTGGTGAATTCACCGGTCTGTGGGCGCTGCTCGTCGATGCGGAAACCATTGTCCTGGAAGAACTGTACGGCCACTGGCCAGACTTCGGCAGGTGGGCGCTGAGCCACGATCCAGCGGGAATCACCGCTCTTCTGCAGGCTGTAGTCGCTGGCATCCGCCACGGCCGAGATCGGCTGCGGACGCGGCACCACGTACTCACCCTTGGTGGTGTCGTCGGCAACGTTGCGCGGGATCGGCAGCAACGGGTCAAGACGCTTGGCGACGTTGACGCCTGGCGGCAATTCCATCGGTTTGGTAGGTTGGGCTTCCAGGTAATCGCTACCGCGGTCACGGAAGTAGCCTTCCGGGCCCCAGATCCAACCGCAGCCACTGGTGCTGGAGATAATCAAGGCAAGTGCGGAAAGTCCGGCCAATCGCTTCATGCGTAGTGCTTCCTCAATTAAACCAGGACGCCGGACTGGCGCAGGGCCTGTCGCAGCGGTTCGTGACAGGCTTCGCTGAGACGGGTGAGCGGCAGACGGATACCGTCCGGCATCATGCCCATTTCAGTCAGCGCCCACTTCACGGGAATAGGGTTGGATTCGATAAACAGTGTCTTGTTGAGCGGCATCAGCTTTTCGTGGATCGCGCGGGCGGTCACGGCGTCGCCTGCAATGGCGGCAGCGCACATTTCGCTCATGGCGCGCGGGGCGACGTTGGCGGTCACGGAGATGTTGCCCTTGCCGCCCAGCAGGATCAGCTCTACGGCGGTGGCATCGTCACCGGAATAAACCAGGAAATCGCTGCTCACGCCGGCCAGGATGTCCTTGGCACGTTGCAGGTCGCCGGTGGCTTCCTTGATACCGATGATGTTCGGCACGGTGGACAGGCGGATCACGGTCTCGGCCTTCATGTCGCACGCGGTGCGGCCTGGCACGTTGTAAAGGATCTGCGGGATATCGACCGCTTCGGCGATGGCGCGGAAGTGCTGGTACAGGCCTTCCTGGGTCGGCTTGTTGTAGTACGGGGTCACCAGCAGGCACGCATCGGCGCCGGCCTTCTTGGCGTTCTTGGTCAGTTCGATCGCTTCACGCGTCGAGTTGGCGCCCGTACCGGCGATCACGGCAATACGACCCGCGACGCGCTTGACCACGAATTCGATGACCTGGATGTGTTCTTCCACGTCGAGGGTGGCCGATTCACCGGTGGTGCCGACCGCCACGATGGCGTTGGTGCCTTCTTGCAGGTGGAAGTCCACCAGTTTGCCCAGGCTGTCCCAGTCGAGATGACCTTGTGCATCCATGGGTGTGACCAGTGCCACCATACTGCCCGCAATCATGCAACCGCTCCTGCCGGAAAAAGAGAGCCGTAATGGTACTGGCGCCAAGATGCTTGCACAAGCGAAGTACCGCCTGAGGATGCGTTATGGCGCAACTAAACGACGGGCAATGCCATCATTGGGCCAAAGCCTGCCCAGGAGCACGGTAAAATCAAGCCGATTACGCAATGAAAAGGCCACCTCCTATCCCTTGGCGACGGTTTTCGCTACCCTTCATCCTTTGATCGATACAGCCCGCACAGTATCGACCGCTCATCGTTTTAGGAAGGCTGCATGTCCACCCCCACAGTTCGCGAACAATTCCTTGTTATCAGTGCCCTCGGCGCCAACCCCATGGAGCTGACCAACGTCCTGTGCCGCGCCAGCCATGAAAACCGCTGCGCCGTCGTGACCTCCCGCCTGACCCGCCACGGCGAGTGCAGCGCGCTGGTCCTGCAGATCTCCGGCACCTGGGACGCCTTGGCGCGCCTGGAAACCGGCCTGCCGGGCCTGGCCAAGAAGCATGACTTCACGGTCAATGTGGTGCGCAGTGCCGCCCTGGAGAATCGTCCCCAGGCCCTGCCTTATGTGGCGTATGTCAGTTCGGCCTATCGTTCGGACATCGTCAACGAACTGTGCCAGTTCTTCATCGACCACAACGTCGAGCTGGAGAACCTGACCTGCGACACCTACCAGGCCCCACAAACTGGCGGCACTATGCTGAACGCCACGTTTACCGTGACCTTGCCGGCTGGTGTGCAGATCAGTTGGCTGCGCGACCAGTTCCTGGATTTCGCCGATGCCCTGAACCTCGACGCACTGATCGAGCCATGGCGCCCACAGAACCCAATGTAAGGAAGTTTTCATGGCGGTAGTCATCGACAAACCCGTAGCCGATTTCGAAGCACAGGCCACCAGCGGCCAGACCTTCAGCCTTGCAGCCCTCAAGGGCAAGCAAGTGGTGATCTACTTCTATCCGAAGGACAGCACCCCGGGATGCACCACTGAAGGCCAGGGTTTCCGTGACCAGTACGCGGCATTCAAAGCGGCCAACACCGAAGTGTTTGGGGTGTCGCGGGACAGCGTGAAGTCCCACGAGAACTTCAAGGGCAAGCAGGAATTCCCCTTCGAGCTGATCAGCGACAAGGATGAAGCGGTCTGCCAGCTGTTTGATGTGATCAAGTTGAAGAAGCTGTATGGCAAGGAATACCTGGGTGTGGATCGCAGCACCTTCCTGATCGATAAAGATGGTGTATTGCGTCAGGAATGGCGAGGCGTGAAGGTGCCGGGGCATGTGGATGCTGTTCTGGCGGCGGCACAGGCGTTGAACAAGGCCTGAAATGCAGTGAGCTGTGTGGTGAGCGGGCTTGCCCCGCGCTGGGTGGCGAAGCCGCCCCAAAGCTTGTCGGCGCGTTTCAACTGGAAGAATGCGGTGTCTAGATTAGGGCCGCTTCGCAGCCCAGCGCGGGGCAAGCCCGCTCACCACAGAAGGCTACACAGTTACAACAGCGGTGCGACGACAGGCTCCTGCCGTGGCCACGCATCCAGCACCGCCTTGAACAGCGTCGCCAGCGGAATTGCAAAGAACACGCCCCAGAACCCCCACAGCCCACCGAACAACAGCACCGCACAGATGATCGCGACCGGGTGCAGGTTGACGGCCTCCGAGAACAGCAGCGGCACCAGCACGTTGCCATCCAGGGTCTGGATGATTCCGTACACCGCCATCAGGTAGATGAACTGGTCGCTCCAGCCCCACTGGAACAACGCGATCAAGGCTACCGGCACCGTTACCACCACGGCGCCGACATACGGCACCACCACCGAAATACCCACCAGCAAAGCCAGCAAGGCCGCGTAGTTCAGGTCCAGGGCAATAAAGGCGATATAAGTCACGCCCCCGCAGATAATGATCTCGATGACCTTGCCGCGAATGTAGTTGGCAATCTGCCGGTTCATTTCCTCGGCCACCCTGGTAATCAACGCACGTTCGCGCGGTAGGTAGCCACGCACCCAGCGGCCGATCATGGCGCGGTCCTTGAGGAAGAAGAACACCAGGATCGGCACCAGTACCAGGTAGATCATGATGTTGACCAGCAACGGCAGGCTGGACAGGGAAAAGGTCAGTGCCCACTGCCCGAATTTTCCGATCTCGCCGCGTGCCGCTTCGATGGCCTGCAACACCTGTTCGTCCGAGACCAGATGCGGGTAGCGCTCCGGCAACAGCAGCAACAGCGACTGCCATTTGGCGAGCATGCCCGGCAGCTCGTTGAACAACGTGATCAACTGATGCCACAGCAGCGGCAGTACTACCACGATAAACAGCACCAGCAGCCCCATGAACAAGGCAAACACCAGGCCCACGGCGGCTCCGCCTGGCAAGCGCAAGCGCTCCAGTGTGGTGACCAAGCCTTGCATCAGATACGCCAACACCATCCCCGCCAATACCGGCGCCAGCATGCCGCCCAAGGTGAGCACAGCCGTAAAGGCCAGAAACAGCAGGACCGCCAGCACCACGGCCTCCTCATCGGAGAAGTAGCGCTGGATCCAGTCTCGTAACACTTTGAACATCAATCAACCTCGGCGGGTGGGGGCAAACGGTTCAGGCCTTGCGCAACCAGTAACGGTACACACCGGCGGCGTCGTCTTCATGCAACAGCGTGTGGCCGGCCAGCTTGGCAAAGGTGCGAAAATCACGCTGGGAGCCTGCGTCCGTGGCGATCACCTTAAGCACTGCGCCACTGGCCAATCGATTGAGCTCCAGCTTGGCCTTGAGCAAAGGCAACGGGCAATTGAGACCGCTGGCATCGAGTTCGGCATCAAAGGCTACAGCGTCGGTCATGATTTACTCCAGGCAAGCGTCGGGGATGCTTAGAATATCTGGTCCGAAGCTCAGTGTCCGGCTACAGTAAGCTCTTTGTCGAAAGGCTTTGTGCATGACTTTTTTGCGCCCTACCCTGCTGACGCTGGCTTGCCTGCTGGCCTCCCCAGGCTTCGCTGACGACCTGCCGTCACTCGGCGACGCCAGTTCTGCCATTGTCTCGCCACAACAGGAATACCAGTTGGGCCGCGCCTGGCTGGCTTACCTTCGGGGCCAAGTCTCGCAACTCAACGATCCGCAGCTCAAGGATTACGTCGAAACCAGCGTGTACAAATTGGTAGAGACCAGCCAGGTCAATGACCGGCGCCTGGAGTTCATCCTGATCAACAGTCCGCAATTGAACGCCTTCGCCGCGCCTGGCGGCATCGTCGGCGTCAACGGCGGCCTGTTCCTCAACGCCCAGACCGAAGGGGAATACGCCTCGGTACTGGCTCACGAATTGGCGCACTTATCCCAACGCCACTTCGCCCGTGGCGTTGAAGCGCAGCAGCGCATGCAGATCCCGATGATGGCCGCGTTGCTGGGCGGCATCATTGCCGCAGCAGCCGGCGCGGGTGACGCGGGTATTGCCGCCATTGCCGGCACCCAGGCCGCTGCTATCCAGGAACAACGCCGGTTCTCCCGTCAGAACGAACAAGAGGCCGACCGTATCGGCATCCTCAACCTGGAAAAAGCCGGTTACGACCCGCGTTCCATGCCGACCATGTTCGAACGCTTGATGCGCCAATACCGCTTCGACGCCAAGCCACCGGAATTCCTGCTCACGCACCCAGTGACCGAGTCGCGGATCGCCGACACCCGCAACCGCGCCGAGCAGGCCAAAGCCGGCGGCAAGGAAGACAGCCTGCGTTATCAACTGATTCGCGCACGGGTGCAGCTGCAATACGAAGACACCTCAGGACTCGCCGCCAAGCGCTTCCAGGCGCAGTTGGACGAAAACCCGAAAAACGATGTGGCGCGTTATGGCCTGGCTATCGCCCAGATCAAGGGTTCTCAGTTCAAGCAAGCACGGGAAAACCTGACAGCGTTACTGGCCAAGGCGCCGAACGACATCACCTACAACCTGGCGCTGATCCAACTTGAGATAGACAACAACCATCTGCCTGATGCCCAGCAACGTACTGATCGAATGCTGACTCAGTATCCGGGCAACTACCCACTGAATCAGCTACGCGTGGATCTTCTTCTCAAACAGAACCGTACCGCGGATGCGGAAAAGGCGTTGGACAGCTTGCTCAAATCTCGTCCGGATGATCCGGACGTCTGGTATCAGGTTGCAGAGACACGCGGCTTATCCGGCAATATTATCGGCCTGCACCAGGCCCGCGCCGAATACTTTGCCCTGGTGGGTGACTTCCAGCAGGCCATCCAGCAGTTGGACTTTGCCAAACGTCGCGCCGGTAACAACTTCCCACTGTCGTCGCGCATCGACGCCCGTCAACGCGAGCTGATCGAGCAGGAACGCCTGGTCAAAGGGATGATGAGCTAAACCTCTCGCCCACAAAAAAAGCCCCGCCCTCGTTTAACGAAGGCGGGGCTTTTTGTTTCTACCGACTTACTCGGCGAGTTTGAAGGTAATAAAGCTTGCACGGCCCTGACGCAGCACGCGCATCGACACCGAACGATTCTTCGGCAACGCCTTGGCGATATCGGTGAATTGCTTGGTGCTGTCGATGGCCTGGTTGTTCAGGTGGGTGATGACGTCACCTGGCTGCAGACCGATCAGGGAGGCAGGACCGTCCTGCACTTCCTTAATCACCACACCGCTCTTGAGGTCGAAGGATTTCTTCTGCTCATCGGTCAATTCGGCCACGGCAATGCCCAGGCGGTTGCTGCTGCGCTCAGCACCTGGCTTCGCGTTGCCCAGGGCATCCAGGGTTGCACCCTCTTCAGGGATGGCACCCACCGTCAGCTCAACGGTCTGACGCTTGCCTTCGCGGATCACTTCCAGCTTGGCCTTGCTGCCAGCCTTAAGTGCACCCACCAGATGCGGCAGGTCGGCCGACATGACGATCGGCTGGCCATTCATGCTCAGAATTACGTCACCCACTTGCAGGCCACCCTTGGCAGCCGGGCCGTCGTCCTGGATCTGCGCGACCAAGGCACCGGCCGGCTTGTCGAGACCGAAGGATTCAGCCAGGTCTTTGTTCACTTCCTGGATCACCACGCCCAACCAGCCACGGCTGACCTTGCCGCCGCTTTTCAACTGGTTGGAAACATCCATCGCGACGTCGATCGGGATAGCGAACGACACCCCCATGAAACCACCGGAGCGGGTGTAGATCTGCGAGTTGATGCCTACCACTTCGCCCGCCAGGTTGAACAGCGGACCACCGGAGTTGCCCGGATTGATCGGCACGTCAGTCTGGATAAACGGCACGTAGTTCTCGTTCGGCAAGCTGCGGCCGATGGCGCTGACGATACCTTGGGTCACGGTGTGGTCAAAACCAAACGGCGAACCGATGGCGACGACCCACTGCCCAGCCTTCAGGTCCTGGGATTTACCCAGTTTCAGCACCGGCAGGTCCTTGCCTTCGATCTTCAACAGGGCCACATCGGAACGTGGATCGGTGCCCACCAGTTTGGCTTTCAGTTCACTGCGATCCGCCAGGCGCACGAGAATCTCGTCGGCATCGGCAATCACGTGGTTGTTGGTGAGAATGTAGCCATCAGGCGAGATAATGAAGCCCGAACCCAGGGACTGAGCCTCACGCTGGCCACCACCGCCACCACGGGGCGCGCGCGGTTGCGGCATGCCACGCTCGAAAAACTCGCGCAACATTGGCGGCAGGCCTTCCAGGTCCGGCATCTGCTGGTTGGAGACTTTGCGATCCGGCAGTTTTTGCGTGGTACTGATGTTCACCACGGCCGGCGAGGCCTGCTCAACCAATTGGGTGAAGTCAGGCAGCTCGGCCGCTTGCGCGGACACGGCCTGACCCAGCACCAATACCGTGGCGACTATGGATAGGTAAGACTTCAAACGTGGTATCGACATACAGCTCCCGTTACGACGAGCAGGGTTGAGCGACAGGGTTCAAGAAACGCCGGAAACTGCGACCGACGTCTTTGTTCCGCGAACAAAACAAGGCCAGAGCCGACAAGCCCTGACCTATAAAAAACATAAGAGATTTTTGCAAGTGAAAATGCTGATCCAGACATTTCATGCTCTCGACAGCCAACCTGGCATGCAAATACATTGAAACGTCAGGATGAACATAGGATTAACGGCTCACGGCTGGGCGACTGGCTTTTTTTCACCGCGTACCGACAACGCGATACGCTCTGCGGTGCCGATGGGGATTTCGCCTACCACCGTTACCATCATTTCGCCATCTACCGTATTGAGGCGACGGGACACAGCCACCGTTGGGCCGAGTTGAGTGCGGGTTTCCGTGATACTCGCATCACTGATCGGCTCCAGGAACACGGAGAAACGCGCCAGCCCGTCCTCATACATCAGGCTGTCGACTGTTGCCTTGGTCTGGGTATCTTTGCGGGCGCTGGTATTGGTCAACTGAAAGCCCGGCGGTAGCCACTCCAAATGCCACGTCTGAGTAGACGGCACCTCGGGTGCTTTTTCATTGGCGACGGATATGGGTGTGCATTCGTTGCTGGGCTGCAATTCGCGGTCGTCCGGCAATGCCGACGTGTTCAGTCGCGTGAACTGGAAGCGCTCCAGCAACTGCCCTTGATCATTTAGCAAGAGGGACTTGAGCGGCAGCGCAGTCTCACGATCCAGATGCAGTTCAAAACCGTAGCGGTACTGATCACGCGGCGTGATCGACACGATCACCGCATTACGACCGGCCACGCGGGATTTTCCGATGACGGCCAGTTCGTAGAATTGATTGAGTTTTTGCGGATCCAGCGCACGGGATGGTGCATCACGCGAGTTGCCGAGGCCTGCGACAAGGGTGCCGCTGACACATTGGGTGCGGCCATCCAGCCGCACGACTTCCTGAGCAGAACCATCAAGCTGCAAAAGCCGCTCACGGACCTGACCATTCTGGACACGATGCCAGATGTCATGAGTGGAAAAACTACCGTTGCGCTCGTAGACGAACGTACCTTGAAAGCTTTGCTGCTGCTCTGCACGCCCAAGTCGAGTCAGCCAGTCTTGGGCTTCATCGGCGTGGGCGGGGAGTGCAAACCAACCACTGAGCAAAAGCGTAAGGAGCGGTATGGCTCGCATAGAGCTCCTTACGGATTAGCGGTTTTCCAGGCTTGCTGCGCGAGCATATGGCAGAGCGCTTTCAGTGCCCTTCAGAGCCGATTCCTGTGCGTGCTGGCGCAGGTAGCCTGGAAGACGCTGGTCTTGCCAGCCGGATTGCCCTTGCAGTACACCGTTAGCCATCGGGCCGGTGGTGTCTGAGCTTTCCTTGTAGCCGGCCAGTACCGCTGGGCCTTTGACTTGAGGTCCAGCCATCACTGGTTGCTGAGTCTGCTGGGCCAGTTCGGCACCGGCGATTTCGTCCTGATTGTACAGGCGAACACCGGCCAATACGGCAACAGTCACCGAGGCAGCTACTGCCAGGCGACCCAGGCTACGCCATGGACCACGAGCAGCTTTTGCCGGAACGGCTTCATCAGCCAGCGCGGCAGAAACGGCCGCAGCAATATCCAGACGAGGGATTAGAAGATCCTTGTGCATCACCGCCCGAGCGACTTGGTAACGAGACCAGGTATCACGGGTTTCGGCATCATCAAATGCGTTGAGCACTCGACGAAGTTCCAGTTCATCCGCTTCGTTATCCATCACTGCGGACAGCGATTCCTGCAGGGCATCACGACTCATGGCGGTTCCTCTCTTGGCTGTCGCCGCTGTCTTTAGTTCTCTTGCAACAACGGTTGCAAGGCTTTATCGATGGCTTCCCGGGCCCGGAAAATCCGTGACCTTACAGTCCCCACCGGACACTGCATGACGCTCGCAATGTCTTCGTAACTCAGACCATCGAATTCACGTAAAGTTAACGCCGTACGCAAATCTTCTGGCAGTTGCTGAATAGTGCGATGAACGGTGCCTTCGATCTCGTCGCGCAGCAATGCACGCTCCGGCGACTCGAGATCCTTGAGGCCGTGATCACCATCGTAAAATTCCGCATCTTCTGAACTTACATCGCTATCCGGTGGCCGGCGTCCGCGAGACACCAGATAGTTTTTCGCCGTGTTGATGGCGATTCGATATAGCCACGTGTAAAACGCACTATCACCGCGAAAGTTACCAAGTGCACGGTAAGCCTTGATAAAAGCTTCCTGTGCAACGTCCTGCGCTTCATGGGTGTCGTGCACAAACCGCACGATCAACCCGAGAATTTTGTGCTGGTATTTCAGCACTAGCAGATCAAAAGCTCGCTTGTCGCCGCGTTGAACGCGCTCGACCAGCTGCTGATCCTCTTCCTGGGTTAGCATGAACACTCCTCGTTGTACTTGAAGGAGGCTTGCATAACTAAACGATCAGGCTTGCAAACATAGACTCGGTCTTTTCGCAAAAGTTCTCCCCCTTCAAGCAAGTTTCCGGCACGCACTGATTTGGCACACACGAAAAACGCAGTACGGACATGGCCGACTGCGCGAATAATCTTGTCGCCGGTTTTCTGACGCGTCCAATGCTCCCGACGGGCCAATAAACTCAACGTTTTCCCAGCTTTCGGGCAACCTGCTATTGAGTCGGGGCTTATGCAAAAAGTTCCCACCTCAATAACCTGGCGATTTTACCCTAGCCGTGCACCGTAATCTCACATTGCCACGAATGCCCGGCTATTGTGCCGCTCCACCCCTCTATATACTAGTAGCCCGTGTGACCCTTTGATTCGCCGATCCAGGCGTCCTGTTTGCGCCACCTCTTCGGATCGCTTTTTGCGGAATCCTTCCAATGAGCCAACAGTTTCAACACGATGTCCTGGTGATCGGCAGCGGCGCGGCCGGTTTGAGCCTTGCGCTGACCCTCCCCAGCCACCTGCGCATTGCGGTACTGAGCAAAGGCGACCTGGCCAACGGCTCGACATTCTGGGCCCAGGGGGGTGTCGCCGCGGTGCTGGATGACACCGACACGGTGCAATCCCACGTCGAAGACACCCTCAACGCCGGCGGTGGCCTGTGCAATGAGCAAGCAGTGCGCTTCACCGTCGAGCACAGCCGTGAAGCCATTCAATGGCTGATCGATCAAGGCGTCCCCTTTACCCGCGACGAACACGCGGGCAGCGACGACGGCGGTTTTGAGTTCCACCTGACCCGAGAAGGCGGCCACAGCCACCGCCGCATCATTCATGCGGCAGACGCCACTGGCGCCGCTATTTTCAAGACACTGCTCGACCAGGCTCGCCAGCGCCCCAATATAGAATTGCTGGAACAACGCGTCGCGGTCGACCTGATCACCGAAAAACGCCTGGGCCTGGACGGCGAACGCTGCCTCGGCGCCTACGTACTCAACCGCGCCAGCGGCGAAGTCGACACGTACGGTGCGCGCTTCACCATTCTTGCCTCCGGCGGCGCGGCCAAGGTCTACCTCTATACCAGCAACCCCGACGGTGCCTGTGGCGACGGGATTGCCATGGCCTGGCGCTCGGGCTGCCGGGTGGCCAATCTGGAATTCAACCAGTTCCACCCCACTTGCCTGTATCACCCGCAAGCCAAGAGCTTCCTGATTACCGAAGCCCTGCGTGGCGAAGGCGCCCACCTGAAACTGCCCAACGGCGAACGTTTCATGCAGCGCTTCGACCCACGCGCCGAATTGGCCCCGCGCGATATCGTCGCCCGCGCCATCGACCATGAAATGAAACGCCTGGGCATCGACTGCGTCTACCTGGACATCAGCCACAAGCCCGAAGCCTTCATCAAGACCCACTTCCCCACCGTCTATGAGCGTTGCCTGGCGTTCAACATCGACATCACCCAAGGCCCGATCCCCGTAGTTCCGGCCGCGCACTACACCTGCGGTGGCGTGATGGTCGACCAGCACGGCCGCACCGACGTCCCAGGCCTGTATGCAATTGGCGAAACCAGCTTCACCGGCCTGCACGGCGCCAACCGCATGGCCAGCAACTCGCTGCTCGAATGTTTCGTCTATGCGCGCTCGGCGGCGGCGGACATCCTTGAACAACTGCCGCGCATTCCGGTGCCGGCCGCCCTGCCCCGCTGGGACGCCAGCCAGGTCACCGACTCGGACGAAGATGTGATCATCGCCCACAACTGGGACGAGCTGCGCCGTTTCATGTGGGACTACGTGGGGATCGTGCGCACCAACAAGCGCCTGCAACGCGCGCAGCATCGCGTGCGCTTGCTGCTGGATGAAATCGACGAGTTCTATAGCAACTACAAGGTCAGCCGCGACCTTATCGAACTGCGCAACCTGGCCCAGGTGGCCGAACTGATGATCCGCTCGGCGATGGAACGCAAGGAAAGCCGCGGCCTGCATTACACCCTCGACTACCCACAGATGCTGCCCGAAGCCCGCGACACTATCCTGGTGCCAGCCACCTACGGCGGCTGAACTTCAGACGAACCCGCAGGCGCCGATGCACATCGGCGACCTGCGAATCCCTGGGCACACACACAGAACGTATCCGCCATTCGCCTGGCACCCGGTAACGCAAAACGACGATCAATGGCAAAGCGAGGCTGTCGGGACGTAATTGCACGCTGTGCCAGCCCTGCTCCGCATTGAGCAACTGCCAGCAGTCGGCGTCGCGACGCAGGCCACGAATCGACGAACGGTGAGTCAGCAGGACAGAGCGCGGCAAAACCCAGGCCGCGTGCACCAGACACACCAGCAGGCCAAGGCTTGAATAGGACAGATCAAGAAACAACAACGTACCCAGTGCAAACAGCTGGGCAAGGAGATACGCCGCCAGCAACAGCCGTGAGGCCTGCCAGCGGCATTCAAAGCAATTACTTGGGCTGGACACGGTCCAGGATCATCCGAACCATGCGCTGCAGCTCCGGATCTTCAGACTCGGCACGCTCCATGAACCAGCCGAACATGTCCTGGTCTTCACAAGTCAGCAGCCTGACGTAGAGGTCGCGATCCACCTGGTTGAGCGTTGCGTACACTTCTTTAGTGAAAGGCACCAACAACACATCCAACTCCAGCATGCCACGACGGCTGTGCCAGTAGAGGCGATTGATTTCTACTTCTTCGACCATGGAGCGCTCCTCAAATAGGCGGCAAGTATACAGGCCAGACGGCACCGGAACAGTCGGCTTTGGTCGCCCCATACGGAAACTATCCATTTGCCGGGCGCCCCTCTATGATGCACCCATGACTTTTTGACCTGCGATGACCCATGGCTGACTCTGCTTTCTTCTGCCCCCTGTCCCACGAAGGCGTTCTCGCCGTCCGCGGCTCTGATGCCGCCAAATTCCTTCAGGGCCAACTGACCTGCAACCTCAATTACCTGAGCGATACCCAGGCCAGCCTCGGCGCGCGCTGCACGCAAAAAGGGCGCATGCAGTCGAGCTTCCGCATCCTGCTGCAAGGTGACGGCGTGTTGCTGGCCATGGCCACCGCACTGCTGGAACCGCAACTGGCCGACCTGAAGAAGTACGCCGTATTCTCCAAGTCCAAGCTCACCGACGAAAGCGCCGCCTGGGTGCGCTTCGGCCTGGTGAATGCGGACCCGGCCCTGGCCAGCCTTGGCCTTGAACTACCCGCCGATACCGACAGCGTCGCCCGCAACGATAGGTTGATCGCCATCCGTATCTCCCCAGATCGCGCTGAACTCTGGGTGCCTGCCGAGCAAGGCGACGCCATACGCGGTCAATTGGCTGCAACCCTTGAACAAGCCGATCTGAATGAATGGCTGCTGGGGCAAATCCGCGCAGGCATCGGCCAGGTCATGCTGCAAACCCGCGAGCTGTTTATCCCGCAGATGCTCAACCTGCAGGCCGTTGGCGGCGTAAGCTTCAAGAAAGGCTGCTACACCGGCCAGGAAATCGTTGCGCGCATGCAGTACCTGGGCAAACTCAAGCGTCGCCTGTACCGTTTGAGCCTCGATGCGCCTGAAATGCCCGAGCCAGGCACGCCACTCTTTTCACCCAGCCACAACAGCGCAATCGGTGAAGTGGTGCTTGCTGCAAAAGCCGGCCAGACCATTGAACTTCTGGCCGTGTTGCAAGCCGAAGCTGCCGATAGTGGCGATGTGCACGTAGGCACATTGGAAGGTCCCGGCTTGCAACTGCTCGACCTGCCTTACACGCTCGACCGTGATCGAGAGATCCAACGCTAGTCGCCGTACCTTTTTGCAACACCCTAGAGAGCATGAATGAACAAGCTGGCGGAAAAAGTCCAACAGGCTTTAGTGACGGCCATCGACAACGATGACCTGGTTCTGCCGACATTGCCGGAAGTGGCCCTGAATATTCGTCAGGCCGCTGAAGACCCGGAGATCAGCATCAGCCACTTGAGCAAAGTCATCGGTCGCGACACCGCGCTGTCGGCGCGCCTGATCAAAGTGGTCAACAGCCCGTTGTTGCGCGCTACCCAGGAAGTCACCGACCTGCACACCGCTATCACCCGGCTGGGCACCAACTACAGCAGCAACCTGGCGATCGGCCTGGTGATGGAGCAGATTTTCCACGCCCGCTCCGACGTGGTCGAACAGAAGATGCGTGATGTATGGCGCCGCAGCCTGGAAGTGGCGGGCGTCAGCTATGCCTTGTGCCGTAGCCACAGCCAGCTCAAGCCAGACCAGGCCGCTCTCGGCGGCCTGGTACACCAGATCGGCGTGCTGCCGATCCTGACGTACGCCGAAGACCACTACGAGTTGCTTTCGGACCCGGTCAGCCTCAATCACGTCATCGAGAGCATCCACCCGTTGCTCGGTGACAAACTGCTGAGCGGCTGGGACTTTCCGGAAATGCTCGCCAAACTGCCCGGCCAATACCTCAACCTGGAGCGCGATTCAGCCAGCCTCGACTACGTCGACCTGGTGCAGGTGGCCGTGTTGTATTGCCATCGCGGCACCGATCACCCCTTGGCCAGCGTACCGGTCTCGACCTTGCCTGCGATCAAGAAACTGCGGTTCGACCCGTACAGCGAAGCCTTGCGCGCCGAGTTGGACGAAGCCCGCTCGATGTTCTATTGATCAGCCCGCGATAAAACTCACCCGCACTTTCAACCCGGCCAGCTCGCCATCATGCAAGCTGATCTGTGCCAGGTGCGCCCGACAAATCTCACCGACAATCGCCAACCCCAGGCCTGAGCCCATACCCTGCTGACTGCGACGATAGAAACGCTCGAACACGCGATCCCGCTCATCCAGCGGGATACCTGGGCCATCGTCCTCCACTTCCAGCACCGCCGGCGCCGTCACCCGCAGAATCACGTTGCCGCCCGGCGGTGTGTGAGCCAGGGCGTTGTCCACCAAGTTGCTCAGCAACTCATTCAACAAGGTCGGCTCACCGCGCAACCACACCGGTTCGTCGGCCTCCAACGCCAGCGCCACGCCGCGTGCGTGGGCCAACGGCGCCATGGCCATGCCCAGCTCCCGGGCCAACTGGCTGAGGTCAAGTAACTGTGCGCCGCCCTCGGCAATGGCGCGGGCACCGTTTTCGATACGTGCCAGAGACAGCAATTGATTGGCCAGATGGGTCAGGCGGTCAGTGCCCTGAGCCGCGGTTTCCAGAGTGGTGCGCCACGTGGCGGGGTCTTCGGCGCGCAAGCCCAGTTCCAGTCGTGCCTTGAGCGCGGCCAGTGGCGTGCGTAATTCATGAGCTGCATCGGCGATGAACTGCGCCTGTCGTTCGAACTGTCCGCGCAGGCGTTCGGTAAAGTGGTTGAGCGAGCGCACCAGCGGCCCGAACTCATGCTGCACTTCCACCAATGGCAATGGACGCAAGTCGTCAGGCTGACGCTCTTCGACCGCCGTGCGCAGGCGCTCCAGCGGGCGCAATGCCGCACTCACGGCAAACCACACCAGCAACAACGCACCGATGGCAAGCATGCCTAAACGCAGCAAGGTGTCGGCCATCAAGCTGCGCGCCATGCTCACGCGCGCTTCATCGGTTTCGGCCACGCGGATTTCCGCCATACCGTTCATGTTCGGTTCGGAAACGGCCTTGAGCAAACTCACCACGCGCACTTCCTGGCCTTGATACACGGCGTCATAGAAGCGTGCCAGTGCGGGATAGTCATCGGTACGCGGCGTGCCTGGCGGTGGGCCGGGCAGGTTTTCATAGCCAGAGATGAGCTTCTGGTCGATGTCGTTGACCTGGTAATAAATGCGTCCGGCGCTGTCGTAGGCGAACGTATCCAGCGCCACATACGGCACGTTCGCACTCAAGGTGCCATCCACCTGGGTCAAGCCGGCGGCGATGGTGCGCGCCGAGGCCAGCAACGTGCGATCGTAAGCGGTGTCAGCGGCTTCGCGACCATTCCAGTAGGCGCTCATGCCACTGGCGAGCATCAACAGCACCAGCAACAACGCCAGGTTCCACAGCAGGCGCCAACGCAGGCTGCTGGGCTTATGCATCGCGGGCTTCCAGCAAGTAGCCGAGGCCGCGAAAGGTCACGATAGCGATGGGCTGGCCGTCGAGCTTCTTGCGCAGGCGGTGCACGTAGATTTCGATGGCATCGGGGCTGGCTTCTTCGTCCAGGCCGAACACCTGGGAAGCCAGTTGCTCCTTGCTCATCACCCGGCCTGGCCGAGCAATCAGCGCCTCAAGCACCGCTTGTTCACGAGAGGTGAGCGTCATCAGCTCGCCGCCCACGGTGAAACGTCGGGTGTCGAGGTCATAGACCAACACGCCGCAGGCCTGTTGGCGCTCGCCACCCAGTACGCTGCGTCGCAACAAAGCCTTGACCCGCGCTTCCAACTCGGTGAGCTCGAAAGGCTTGGCGAGGTAGTCGTCGGCCCCCAGGTTAAGACCGTGCACACGGTCTTTCACATCACTGCGCGCCGTCAGCATCAGCACTGGCAGATTTTTCCCACGGGCGCGCAGGCGTGCAAGCACCTCGAAACCGTCCATGCGCGGCAGTCCCACATCGAGGATCGCCGCCGCGTATTCCTCGCTGCTCAGGGCCAGGTCCGCCGCCACGCCATCGTGCAGCACGTCGACGGTCAGACCCGTGCTCTTGAGCGCTTGCGCGACACTTTCGGCGAGTTGCAGATGGTCTTCAACCAGCAAGACACGCATGGATTTCTACCTCATTCAGGGGTGGTCGGCGCCACGCTTTGCTGGGCAGTTTACAGGCGCCGTCTGCCCTGTGAAGCCCGAAAACATTGAAAGCCAACTGAAAGGTTAGTGAAAGCTTCGCCCTTTAGCATCCAGCCACGGTGGTCTATGCCCGCCGAGCGGCTTCAGCGCCGCGCCCGAAAAACGCCTCGAAGCGTTTTCGCCAAAATAAGAACAATAACGGAGTACACAACGATGCTGTCGACACAGCCCCAGGCCCCCTCGCCTGTTCGTTTTTCTCGCCTGACCCAGACCGCCCTCGCCAGTGCTGCTACCCTTGCCGGCTTCTCGCCGCTTAGCCAGGCTGCCTTCTTCGAAGACAGTAGCGCGACCCTGGAAACCCGCAACATGTACTTCAACCGCGACTTTCGCGATGGCACCAGCGCACAGCAATCCAAGCGCGACGAATGGGCCCAGGGCTTCATGCTCAACCTGCAGTCGGGCTACACCGACGGCACCGTCGGCTTTGGCGTGGATGCGCTGGGCATGCTCGGGGTCAAGCTCGACTCCAGCCCCGACCGCACCGGCACCGGCCTGCTGCCCACGCATGATGATGGCCGCGCCGCCGACGAGTACTCCAAGCTGGGCCTGACCGGCAAAGTGAAGATCTCGGCCACCGAGCTGAAGATCGGTTCGCTGATCCCCGAACTGCCGATCCTCAAGCCCAATGACGGCCGCATCCTGCCGCAGACTTTCAATGGCGGCATGATCACGTCCAAGGAATTCAAGAACCTGGTGTTCACCGGTGGCCGCCTGGACAAAGCCAAGGACCGCGACGACAGCAACTACGAAGACATCGCCCTCAACAACAAGAACAGCCGCTTCGTCAGCGGCGCTACCGGCAAGCACTTCAACTTTGGCGGCGCCGACTACAAATTCGCCGACAAGATCACCGGCAGCTACCACTTCGCCCAACTCGACGACGTGTACCGCCAGCACTTCCTCGGCCTGGTGGCTGCGCGCCCGATGGGCCCCGGCACCTTCGGCACCGACCTGCGCCTGGCCATCAGCGATGACACCGGCAGCGCCCGCGGCGGCAAGATCGACAATAAATCCCTCAACGGCCTGTTCAGCTATGCCCTCAATGGCCACAAGCTCAGCGCCGGCTACCAGCACATGTCCGGCGACAGCGCCTTCCCGTATGTGGATGGCAGCGACCCGTACCTGGTCAACTTCGTGCAGATCAACGACTTTGCGGGCGCCGAAGAGCGTTCCTGGCAGGCGCGTTACGACTTCGACTTCGCCAAGCTGGGGATTCCCGGCCTGAGCTTCATGAGCCGTTACCTGTCAGGTGACAACATCAAGCTCAAGAATGGCGAGACCGGCAAGGAGTGGGAACGCAACAGCGAGATCAAGTACGTAGTGCAGACCGGCACGTTCAAGGATGTAGCCGTGCGCCTGCGTAATGCCACGTACCGTTCCAACTACTCAGCCCGTGATGCGGATGAAATGCGCTTGCTGGTCAGCTATAGCGTCGCACTTTGGTAGTAACCCCTCATAACAACAAAGATGGAGATAACCATGACCCCTTCACTGCGTAAATTGGCCCTCGCCGCCGGCTGCATGCTGTTCGCCGGCCAACTGCTGGCTGCCGACGAGCCCAAGCGTCCGGAATGCATCGCCCCGGCCTCGCCTGGCGGTGGTTTTGACCTGACCTGCAAACTGGCACAAAGCGCGCTGGTCAACGAGAAGCTGCTGAGCAAGCCGATGCGCGTGACCTACATGCCAGGCGGCGTCGGCGCAGTGGCCTACAACGCCGTGGTCGCCCAGCGTCCAGCCGATGCCGGTACCCTGGTAGCCTGGTCCAGCGGTTCGCTGTTGAACCTGGCCCAGGGCAAGTTTGGTCGCTTCGATGAAAGCGCCGTGCGTTGGTTGGCAGCGGTCGGCACCAGCTACGGGGCCATCGCAGTGAAAGCCGACTCGCCCTACAAGACCTTGGACGATTTGGTCAAAGCCCTGAAAAAAGATCCGGGTAGCGTGGTGATCGGTTCCGGCGGCACCGTCGGCAGCCAGGACTGGATGCAAACCGCGCTGATCGCCAAGGCCGCCGGGATCAACCCGCGCGAACTGCGTTACGTGGCCCTCGAAGGCGGCGGCGAAATCGCCACTGCTCTGCTGGGTGGCCATATCCAGGTGGGCAGTACCGACATCTCCGACTCCATGCCGCACATCCTGAGCGGTGACATGCGCCTGCTGGCCGTGTTCTCCGAGCAGCGCCTGGACGAGCCGGAAATGAAGAATATTCCGACCGCCAAAGAGCAAGGCTACGACATCGTCTGGCCGGTGGTGCGTGGCTTCTACCTTGGGCCAAAAGTCAGCGATGCCGACTACGCCTGGTGGAAAGAAGCGTTCGACAAACTGCTGGCCTCGGAAGAGTTCGCCAAGCTGCGCGACCAGCGCGAGCTGTTCCCGTTCGCCATGACCGGCCCGGAGCTGGACACCTACGTGAAGAAACAGGTGGCTGACTACAAAGTGCTGGCCAAAGAGTTCGGCCTGATCCAGTAATCGCCCCGCTTTTGTGCGGCCACGCCCCTTGACCCAGTGGCGTGGC
This sequence comes from Pseudomonas sp. MYb541, assembly GCF_037479595.1. Classification (NCBI taxonomy): domain Bacteria; kingdom Pseudomonadati; phylum Pseudomonadota; class Gammaproteobacteria; order Pseudomonadales; family Pseudomonadaceae; genus Pseudomonas; species Pseudomonas sp. MYb541. The sequence continues at coordinate 93,985 of NZ_JBBGYS010000018.1, forward strand.
CCAGGAGTTTCACATGCTCTTACAACGCATTTTCGCCGCCGTGCTGCTGCTGGCCTGTGCCGCCCTGGCACTGATGGCCTGGCCGTATCAGGCGTCGTTTTCCTACGAGCCGGTAGGACCTCGCGCCTACCCGCTGCTGATGCTCGGGCTGATGAGTCTGGCACTGATCTACATGCTGTTCCGCCCACAGCCGACCAAACACACTGAAGAAGAACCCGCGCTGGACCGCGAAACCCTGATCAAGATCGGCATCTGTGTCGGCCTGTTGATCGTGTTCGCCGGCACCTTCGAACCCCTGGGTTTCATCCTCAGCAGCATGCTGATCGGCATTCCGATGGCTCGCCTGTATGGCGGCCGCTGGTTGCCGAGTGTGGTGATCGTCAGCCTGATGGCGATTGGCCTTTACCTGCTGTTCGATAAAGCCATGGATGTGCCGCTGCCCCTCGGCCTGCTAGACGTTCTGGAGAACTGATATGGATACTTTCGGCTACTTGGGCCAGGGCTTCGGCGTTGCACTGTCCCCTTACAACCTCATCACCGCACTGTGCGGCACCCTGATCGGCACCGTGGTCGGCCTGTTGCCGGGCCTGGGCCCGATCAACGGCGTGGCGTTGTTGATCCCCATCGCGTTCGCCCTGGGCCTGCCGCCTGAATCGGCGCTGATCCTGCTGGCAGCCGTGTACCTGGGCTGCGAATACGGCGGGCGTATCAGCTCGATCCTGTTGAACATCCCGGGCGAAGCCTCCACCGTGATGACCACCCTCGACGGCTACCCGATGGCCCGCAAAGGCCTGGCCGGTGTGGCGCTGTCGTTGTCGGCGTGGAGTTCGTTCATCGGCGCGTTTATCGCCACCTGCGGCATGGTGTTGTTTGCGCCGTTGCTGGCCAAATGGGCGATTGCCTTTGGGCCGGCGGAATATTTCGTACTGATGGTGTTTGCGATTGTCTGTCTCGGCGGCATGGCCGGTGACAAACCCTTGAAGACCTTTGTTGCTGCGCTGATCGGCCTGTTCCTGTCGGCTGTCGGCATCGACGCGAACAGCGGCGTGTACCGCTTTACCGGCGACAACATCCACCTCACCGACGGCATCCAGTTTGTGGTGTTGGTGCTGGGCCTGTTCTCCATCAGCGAGATCCTGTTGCTGCTGGAAAAAACCCACCGTGGCCAGGAAGCCGTGAAGGCCACGGGCCGCATGATGTTCAACCTCAAGGAAGCGGGCGCGGTCTTTGTCGTCAACATCCGCTGCGGTTTGCTGGGTTTCATCATGGGCGTCTTGCCAGGTGCCGGTGCGACCTTGGCCTCGGCCGTTGCCTACATGACCGAAAAACGCCTGGCCGGTGCCAGCGGCAAGTTCGGCCAGGGCGACATGCGCGGCCTCGCTGCTCCAGAAACCGCCATCGGCGCGTCCGCCTGCGGCGCCCTGGTGCCGATGCTGACACTGGGCGTACCCGGTTCGGGCACCACGGCGGTGATGATCGGCGCATTGTCGCTGTACAACATCACCCCGGGTCCGCTGCTGTTCCAACAGCAACCGGACATCGTCTGGGGCCTGATCGCCTCGTTGTTTATCGCCAACATCATGCTGGTGATCCTCAACATCCCGATGATCCGCATCTTCACGCGTATCCTCGCCGTGCCGAACTGGGCGCTGGTGCCGGTGATTGCCATCATCACGGCGATTGGTGTTTACGCCGTGCACGCCACCACCTTCGACCTGTTCCTGATGGTCGGTATCGGCATCTTCGGCTACATCCTGCGCAAGCTCGACTTCCCGCTGTCGCCGGTACTGCTCGGCTTTATCCTCGGCGGTTTGATGGAGCAGAACCTGCGCCGTGCGCTGTCGATCTCCAACGGTGACCTGCAGATCCTCTGGTCGAGCCCGATCACCTTTGGCGTGTGGGTACTGACGGCGCTGATGCTGGCCTTCCCGTTGATCCGCATCTACCGCAAACGTGCCCTGCAGCGTCGTGCCGTGGCCGATGTCTGAGGTCACCTTTAAACATTGGTGGGGAACACCGCTGGTCGGCCTGGCCGGCGGTTACCTGGCCAGCCTCGTCGGCTGGCCTTTGCCGTACATGGTCGGCTCGTTGCTGGCGATCATCCTGGTGCGTTGCCTCACGCCGTGGCAATTGGCGGAGATTCCCGGCGGGCGCAAATGCGGCCAATGGGTAGTGGGGATCGGGATTGGCCTGCACTTCACCCCGGTGGTGATTGAGCAGGTGATGAGCCACTTCGGGCTGATCTTCGTCGGCGCGCTGGTCACTAGCCTATCGAGCGTCGTCGGGGTGTGGCTGATGCGCCGCAGCGGTGAAGACCGCGCCACCGCGTTTTTCTCCAGCATGCCGGGGGGGTCCGGTGAGATGGTCAACCTCGGCGCACGCAATGGGGCGGTGCTCAGCCGTGTCGCGGCGGGGCAGAGTCTACGAGTGCTGGTAGTGGTGCTGTGTGTACCGGCGATCTTCAAATATCTGCTGGAAGGCGGCACGCCGCAGTTTCATCCGGCGCCGGTGAGTTGGCCTTGGCTGTTGGTGCTGTTTCCGATAGGCGCGCTGGTGGCCTGGGGTTGGCAGCGGTTGCGTCAGCCAAACCCGTGGTTGTTCGGGCCGCTGCTGGTGAGTGCGACGGCCAGCGTCGTGTGGGATTTGCATATCGGCCTGCCAGACGGCGGCAGCCAGATTGGCCAATGGTTGATCGGCAGCGGCCTGGGTTGCCACTTCAATCGTCAATTCTTTCGTCGCGCGCCCTCGTTCATGGGCCGCACCCTGATTGGTACGGCCTTGACCATGGCGCTGGCAACCTTGGCGGCGGTAGGGCTGAGTGTGTTGACCCATCTGGACCTGCGCTCGCTGACCCTGGGCATGATGCCCGGCGGTATTGCCGAGATGAGCCTTACAGCCGAGACCCTGCAACTGTCGGTGCCGTTGGTGACGGCCATGCAAGTGATGCGATTGTTGTTTGTACTGTTTCTGGCGGAGCCGTTGTTCAGGCGCTGGAACCGGCAATCTTGACCCGGGTGGCAGTGGTTCACTTCGGATCGCTGCCATTTGTCTGAACTGTCAACTCTCACAGCTAGGCAAGCTCATCGCCGTAATCCTCAATCGTGCTACTGAACCCTTGAGGATTAAAACATGACACCCCTCCCCCCTACCGTCGCGGACGACGAGAATGATGAACCCGCTGCGATCATCAACACGACTCCCGTGCAGGGATCTCCTAATCGCCTTGTACTTAACACAGATGGAAGCCGGCTTTATGTCGCCAGCGCCACACTCCCACGAGGCATTACGGTCATCAACACCGCAAACATGAGCGTCCTCACAACGATTGTCGGGGTGGGTTCGCCCATCTGGCTCGCCATGCACCCGTCAGCCCATCGCCTCTATGCCAGCGATAACAGCCAGGCGAGCGATACCCCCATTACGGTGATCGACACCTCAAGCGACACCGTTATCAATCAAATCGGCGGATTCACCACCGTCAATGGCATGGCGTTGAACTCCACCGGTGCGCGCCTGTACATCGCCGACCACGGCGCTTGCGAAGTCGTTGCGATCAACACCACCAACCACCAGCGAATCATCGCCACCGCCGTGCGTTATGCCAAAGACATTTGTGTAGCCCCCGGAAACGCCCGCTCACATGTGGCATCAACAGCCGATGATTGGACCAGTATCAACCTAGGCACCAACCGGGTCGTGTTCCAAACCAATACGGTTGCTGGAGAACCCACCAGCATTGCTCATGCTCGCTTCGCCGCTCGCGTCTACATCACCTACCGAGACCGTGGCGAGGTGTATATCGGGGATACTATCACCGCACAGGCAAGCTCGATCCTCAGCGGCCTGCTCGGCCCTTTTCAGATAGCTTTTCACACCATGCTGGAGCGAGCCTATCTCACCGAAACCGATGGCAACCGAGTCAGCATTATCGATACTCGTACCCAAACCGTGACTGGCATAATCCCTGGTTTCGACAAGCCACGTGGAATCGCTGTGGCCCCCAACGGCCGAAGTGCATATGTCGCAAATATCGGCAATTCAACAGTGGCGGAAGTCCGGCTGTAAGGCAGGGCTAGGGTATCAAACCGGCGGCAACCGCCACTCAATCGGCGTCTCACCATTCTGCTCAAGAAACTTGTTGGTCCGGCTGAAATGCCCGCACCCCAGAAATCCGCGATACGCCGACAACGGCGACGGGTGCACTGACGTCAACACCAGGTGCTTGGTCGCGTCGATCAGCTTCTGCTTACCCTGGGCATGCGCGCCCCACAGCAAGAACACCAGATGTGGCTGATGCTCGCTGACCACTTCGATAATCCGATCCGTAAAGAATTGCCAGCCCTTGCCCGCATGGGCGTTGGCATTGGCGCGCTCGACGGTCATGGTGGTGTTGAGCATCAGCACGCCCTGGTCGGCCCAGCTTTGCAGGTAGCCGTGATTAGGGATGTCGATGTTAAGGTCGCGCTTGAGTTCTTTATAGATATTGACCAGCGACGGCGGCGCTGGCACGCCCGGCTGCACCGAGAAGCACAGGCCGTGAGCCTGACCGGGGCCGTGGTACGGGTCCTGGCCGAGGATCACGACCTTGACCTTATCCAGCGGTGTAGAGTTGAGCGCGTTGAAAATCAGCGGGCCGGGCGGGTAGATCTCTTTACCGGCGGCATGTTCCTGGCGCAGGAACTCGCGCAACTGGGCCATGTACGGCTGCTCGAACTGATCCCGCAGGGCGTGTTTCCAGCTGGGTTCGAGTTTGATACGGTCGTCTTCGGTCATGGTTGAATAGTCTTGTCAAAAAGAATGAGGCGAACCCTAGGAAAGCCGACCCCGCTTGTCAATTGATCTGACACACCAACGGCGCTTTCCTACGAAGCGATCATACTCATCCTTCACCTTCTCGATTGAGGTCACGATGAACCTGCACTTCGAAGAGCTGACCGGCAGCGACGGTGCCCGCATCGGCATCGCCAGCCTCGACGCTGAAAAATCCCTCAATGCCCTTTCCCTGCCGATGATCCTGGCCCTGGGCGAACACCTTGACGCCTGGGCCAAGGATCCGAACATCCACTGCGTACTGCTGCGCGGCAACGGCCCCAAGGCGTTTTGCGCCGGGGGTGAAGTGCGCAGCCTGGCGCAGGCCTGTCGGGAACAGCCTGGCGTAGTGCCAGCCCTGGCGGCGCAATTTTTTGCGGCGGAATACCGTCTTGATTACCGCCTGCACACTTACCCCAAACCGGTGATCTGCTGGGGTCACGGCTACGTGCTGGGCGGTGGCATGGGCCTGCTGCAGAGTGCGGCGGTGCGCATCGTCACACCAAGCAGCCGGTTGGCCATGCCGGAGATCAGCATCGGCCTGTACCCGGACGTCGGCGCCAGTTGGTTCCTGTCGCGCCTGCCGGGCAAGCTGGGGTTGTTCCTGGGCCTTACCGGCGCCCATATCAACGGCCGCGACGCTCTGGACCTCGGCCTGGCCGACCGCTTCCTGCGCGATGATCAGCAAGACGAGTTGCTTGATGGTTTGCTGCAACTGAACTGGCAGGAACAGACAGAGATGCAACTCAACAGCCTGCTCAAGGCGCTGTCCCGGGAAGCTGTCGACCAGCAACCCGAAGCGCAGTGGCTGCCGCGCCGGGCACAAATCGACGAATGGCTGGATGTGGGCGATGTGCGGTGTGCCTGGCGTAATTTGAGCCCACTGCGTGAGCATGCCGATCCCCTGTTCAGCCGTGCCGGCAAGACGTTGAGCGAAGGCTGCCCGCTGACGGCCCACTTGGTGTGGGAACAGATTCAGCGTGCCCGGCACCTGTCCCTGGCGCAGGTGTTCCAGATGGAATACACGATGAGCCTCAACTGCTGCCGCCATCCGGAATTCAGTGAAGGGGTGCGCGCGCGGTTGATCGACAAGGACCAGACGCCGCATTGGCATTGGCCGGATATCAATACGATCCCGGAGGCGGTGGTGCAGGCGCATTTCAACAAGGCGTGGGAAGGCCGCCATCCGTTGGCGGACCTATCTGATTACTGATTATTGGCGCCCATAAAAAAGCGGCGCTTCATGCGCCGCTTGCATCACTGGCCTGTCAACGGTGACCGCCGCGGCCACCTCCATGGTCGGAACCGCGTCCATGCCCCCCATTTCCCCAACGATCACCGCCCCAGCCCTGGTTCGGATACGGCCGGTAACCGGCACGCGGCCCGTAGTAACGCGGGGCCGGCTGGTAATAACGCGGGGCCGAGTAATAGCGCGGTTGTGGCGCGTAGTAGCGCGGTGCGGGGTAGTAATCACGGCGGTACTGATACGCCGTGCCGCCGCCGTAGTAATACACCGGTGCCGGTGAGGTGTAGACCTCGGAACGGTAATAGCTCTGGCCGCCATCGTAATAGGGCACGCAAGCGGAAAGGGTCAGACCGAGTAAAGCGCTGAGCAGCAGTCGTCGATACATGGCGGCCTCCTGGACCGCGGAAGAGCACCTCCAGCGACGCTGGAGGGCGGCACTCGGCTTTCACCGAATGACGAAATATCTGACATCAAAAACTGAATCTGGTGCGTTTCCGTAACGACTTGATACATCTGTTCAAGCTTTATCGATTCAGTAAATTTATCTGGCTCGCAACTTTCTCAATTGCGATGATGTCACTATGACATCGCACCATGCCAAGGAGGCTCTAGCGTGCGCCCTTCGCTACTATCGCCGGATTCGAGCCATGAAAATCTCAACTAAGCTGCTGCTTTCATTTTTACTGTGTGCGTTGATCACCTTTGGAGTCGGCCTGTTGGGAATCAAAGGGGTGGTACGCCTCTCTTCGGCACTGGAGCTGACGTTCTCCAACAACCTTGTCTCCGTGAGTAATACGGCCGCCACCCTCAATGGCCTGGTCGCCCATAATCGCGGGTTGTATCGGTTAATGGATGCAACCAACGGCAACGTGGCCCTACAAGACCGCGAGCGCGTGCGCCAGGATATCGCCCAGGAACTCAAGCGCAGCCAGAGCGCCTACGCGACCTATCGCGCGACGCCGCTGGAAGATGACGAACGGGCAGCCGGAGACAAGCTCGACCAGATTTGGCCCACCTACGTCAGCAGCTCCGAACGCATCATGGCGTTGCTTGACGGCGGCCAGGTCGATCAGGCCCGCACTCAGTTGAATACCACAAACAATGAACTGTTCCGCCAGGCGCGCGAGTTGATCCGCGTGATGATCGAGTCCAATAACCGCCAGATCAAGGAAGGCGCCATCGCCGCCGATGAGCTGCGTGCCAGCGCGTTGACCTGGATGATCAGCGGCATTGTTCTGGCGTTCATGATTGCGATCATTGTGGGTGTATTGATCACCCGCTTGATCACTCGGCCCATCGCGCAGGCAGTAGAGAGCGCACAACGCATTGCTAAAGGCGACCTGACCCAGGCCATTACCACCGAACGCACCGACGAAGCCGGGCAACTGCTGATGGCGCTGTCGGACATGCAGGGCGGTTTGAAAGGCACCCTGGTGGAAATCGCCAACGCCTCCGACCAGCTCGCTTCGGCCGCCGAAGAGCTGAGCGCTGTCACCGATGAAAGCAGCCGTGGTCTGACCCGTCAGAATGATGAAATTCAACAAGCCGCCACCGCCGTCAACCAGATGACCGCTGCCGTGGACGAAGTGGCAAGCAACGCCGTGTCGACTTCGGAAGCTTCGCGCCAAGCGACTACCGAGGCCGAAGACGGCCGCCAACAAGTGGAACAGGCCGTATCCGGGATGCGCTCGATGGTAGGTGAGATCAACGATTCCACTCAGTCGGTTGCAGATCTTGCCGGGCAAGTACGGGAAATCGGCAAGGTGATCGACGTGATCCGTGGGATCGCCGACCAGACCAACCTGCTGGCCCTGAATGCGGCCATTGAGGCGGCTCGTGCGGGTGAGCAAGGTCGTGGCTTCGCAGTGGTCGCCGATGAAGTGCGGGCGCTGGCCCACCGTACTCAAACCTCGACCGTCGATATTGAAAAGATGATTGGCGACGTCCAGACCGGCGCCGATGATGCGGTCGCGGCGATGAACAAGAGCCTGACCTGGGCCAACGACACCCAGACCCTGGCGCAAAACGCTGGCGAAGCGCTGCAACGGATCACCGCCAGCGTGGCGAAGATCAATGAGCGCAACCTGGTCATCGCGTCCGCCTCAGAAGAGCAGGCCCAGGTGGCCCGCGAAGTGGACCGCAACCTGCTGAACATCCAGGACCTGTCCACCCAAACGGCCGCCGGTGCTCACCAGACCAATGCGTCTAGCCAGGACCTGTCGCGTTTGGCCACTTCGTTCAACGTACTGGTCAGCAAGTTCCAGCTCTAAGTAGCTTGGGCCGGGTCGGACCTGTATCGTGCACGGCATACCTTGCCCGATCCAGCCCGAACCCGCCCATGACCACGCCTACACTCTGCCCCGCCTGTGGCGCGCGCAACGACTGCACGCTGGCCGACCCGCGCACAGCCGACCAAGCCTGCTGGTGCTTCAGCGTCACCATCGATCCAGCGGTGCTTGACGCCCTGCCCTCGGAGCTGCGCAACCAGGCTTGTCTGTGCCCACGCTGTGCCCAGGTGGATCAGCAATTGCGCGGGGCTGAGCCAACGTAATGCGGGTTGATCGTCTCCTCAGTAACCTGCCGCGCTTCAACCGCAAGCAAGTGCGCCTGTTGCTGGCAGAGCGGCGTGTGTCGGTGGATGGCGTTGCCGTCAGCGATCCTCACCATGAGGTCCGGGAATTCAGCCGTGTGTGCGTTGACGATGAAGTGCTGCAGGCCGGCAAACCGGCGCGCTACTTCATGCTGCACAAGCCCCAGGGTTGCGTAAGCGCCACCGCAGACCCGCAGCACCCAACCGTGCTGGATTTACTTGATGAGCCGGACAAAGGTGAGCTGCACATTGCCGGTCGTCTGGATTTCAACACCACCGGTCTGATGCTGATCACCAATGACGGCCAATGGTCGCGGCGACTGACGCAGCCACAGACCAAGCTGCCCAAGGTCTACCTCGTGCAGACCGAGCAGACTATCGGCCCTGAGTATGCGATGACCTTTGCCCAGGGCCTGTACTTCGCATTCGAAGACCTCACCACCCAACCCGCCGAGTTGGAATTACTGGGGCCGACCACCGCACGGCTGAGCATTGTCGAAGGCCGCTACCACCAAGTGAAACGCATGTTCGGGCACTTTGATAACAAGGTGATCGGCCTGCATCGCGAGCGGATGGGCCCTTTGGTGCTGGATGTGGCCCTCGCGCCGGGCCAGTATCGGGCGCTGACTGACGACGAAATCCGACAGGTCTGACGACCGTTCAGCCGGTGATGGCAAAAAACCGCCTCAGCACCTTGCAGGGTCGCACCGCTGCTGCTTGAATCAGGATCACCAGTTTAAATATGACTGGCGAGTCGCCTATAACCTCCAAGAAACACCTTGCCCCGCCCGCGCTTGATCTACGGGCCTCTCAGGCAAACAGCCCGCCATAACAACAGCCGTCGGCCAGCCGTCACCGGATCGACATGGGCCCTCCTTTTCCAGGCGTATGCCTACCTGTCACAAAGCTCGTGCAGAGTGATCTGCGCGCCCTACCCGCTTGCCAGGAGTCTTACGACATGAGGCCAGAAATCGCTGTGTTGGATATACAGGGTCAGTATCGGGTTTACACGGAGTTCTATCGCGCGGACGCTGCTGCAAAGACCATCATCCTGGTCAACGGCTCCATGGCCACCACGGCATCCTTCGCCCAAACCGTGAAAAGCCTGTACCCGCAATTCAATGTGGTTTTGTACGACCAGCCCTACGCTGGCCGCTCCAAAATCCACAACCGCCATGAGCAAATGCTGACGAAGGAAGTCGAAGGCCAGCTCCTGCTGGAACTCATCGATCACTTCGCCGCCGAACACGTACTGTCCTTTTCCTGGGGCGGCGCCGCCACCCTGGTTGCCCTCGCCCATCGCCCGCGCCGCGTGGAGAAGGCCGTGATCAGTTCGTTCTCCCCGGTGATCAACGCCCCGATGCGCGACTACCTGGAACGCGGCGTCGACTACCTCGGCAATCTCGACCGCGACCGCGTCGGCCACCTCGTCAACAGCACCATCGGCAAACACCTGCCGTCACTGTTCAAGCGCTTCAACTACAAGCACGTGAGCAGCCTGGCCGAGCATGAGTACGGGCAGATGCATTTTCACATCAGCCACGTGCTGAACAGCGATCGCTTGTGCTACCTCAAGGCGGCCAAGCAGATCGACATTCCGGTGTTGTTTCTCAACGGTGAATGGGACGAATACACCAGTGCCCAGGATGCCAAGCTGTTTGGCCAGCATGTGGCCAACAGCAGCTTCAGTACGATTCAGGCGACGGGGCATTTCCTGGACATGGAGCACAAGGCGGCGTGCCGGGACAGCCGGGATGCAGTGGTGGGCTTCTTGAAACCGGAGCGGCAGGTCAGCCGGCTGCGCTATCACCAGGGCCAGGCGCAGCATGCCTTCGCCGTTTGAATGCTTGCGTAGGAGCTGGTTTGCCTGCGATGGCTCTCGGGGTATCAGGTAAACCGAGGCGATGCCATCGCAGGCAAGCCAGCTCCTACAAAGGCACATAACCCACACATTTTTGAAGAAAAACTTCAAATCCCCGCGAACTTCTGGTACAAAGTCAGCCGCTCTGAGCGGGTATAGTTTAATGGTAGAACAGTAGCTTCCCAAGCTTCCGACGAGGGTTCGATTCCCTCTACCCGCTCCACTCAAATTCTCGTTTCGCGTCAAGTTGCGTTTGACGGGGGATGCATAAAAAACCGGTCCTTGATGACCGGTTTTTTTATGGCCGCGATTTGACGCATCAATCATCGCGTCGGGAATACCTGTACAAACCTATAAGCTTGTACAAGTATCATTCGAACGTGCTGACGCACAATCACGGAGCCGAGCAATGACACGTCTACTGGTTTCATTGTTATTGATGTTGAGTTTGAGCAGTTGCGCCAACGTAGGCGTCGAGCGCTACGTTGATCAGCAGCCGCATCTGGACCTGGAGCGTTTCTTCAGCAAGCCCGTCAAGGCCTGGGGCATTTTCCAGAAGCGTTCCGGTGAGGTAACCAAGCGCTTTGAAGTGGATATCGCCAGCCGGCGCGAGGGCAACGCGTTGATTCTCGACGAGCGTTTTCTGTACAGCGACGGCACGCGTCAACAACGTGTGTGGACGCTGACACCGGATGGCCCGGGGCGCTGGAAGGGCCGGGCGGGTGATGTGGTCGGCGAGGCGATTGGCGAAGTGGCAGGTAACGCGCTGCGTTGGCGCTACAGGCTCAACCTGCCGGTGGACGGTTCGGTCTACGAGGTGAGCTTTGATGACTGGATGTATCTGATGGACGAGGACACCTTGATCAACCGCTCCAGCATGACCAAGTTCGGCGTCGAATGGGGCCAAGTCACGCTGTTCTTTCGTCGCCAATGAATGACCCGCAGTGAGGGTGAAACATGAACCTGCAAATGCTGACTGAGTTGGCCATGAACGGTGAAGTTCGCGAGCTGGAGTTACTGTCGCTGGAAGGTGGCTTCTATATCGCGCGCATCAGGCTGGATAACGTTGAGATGACACTGAAGGGCGATGACGCCAAGCCGCTGCGCATCGGCTCCACCACGCATTTGCGCAGCCTGTTGCAACGGGTTCCGCCCTTTCCCTGCGTGCTGGTGCAGCACTGCGTGCACGATGAAATGTGCGGTGTGCGAGAAGGACCGATCGGCGCATTGCGCATTCCGTTTACGCTGGCCTCGTCCCCGTAGCATCTGGAATTTGTTGGCTCCCCTCCCCCTTGGTATGGGCGGCCTGGGAAGGCAAGCCTATGCGGTGCGCCGAGTGACCTAGGCGGCTTGATCCACACGGTCCTGCGCCGCTTCCACCAGCATCAGCCCCAACTCGATCATTTGCTGAATCGCAAGGGCCAGGTAGCGCTGTTGGGAAGGCAGGGTTTCGGCGAACTCATTGGTCATGGCTCCCGCGCCGGCGATGGTTTCGTAGGCGTTGGCGAGCAGTGCTTCGGTGTTGACTTCGGGACGGACGCTGAACAGTTTTACGGATGGATTACATGAGTCATTACACATCTGTTGATCCTCGATAAGGACCACCTTCCAGAGCTACTAATCAATGGGTGGCGGCTGTATGCAGGTTAGTAGACCGGCGGATCAACAAAACCGGCGCACTCGAAAGTGCCCTGCGTACAGCCACCATTGAGCACAGACACCAAGATGCCTAAACGATGGTACAGCCATACGCCGTTGATCAAATCGAGCTACTAAACCCGACCGCTGATAGGCAGCGGCAGACGAACCTTAAAGAGGTCGCCCAAGACGCACAACTCGGACGATTCTGATGGTTGTGTAGGCAATGCCGCAAGGTTCGAATACAGCCTCTCTCCCCGAACTGCCACTGCAAATTTTGGCAACAGGAAAACCTTCAAGAACGTTTGAAACCGAAGCGCTCCCCACGCATCCTCCCCAGCCTTTGCCATCTGCCATTCCTATTGCCAACAAGTATCCACTTGGATACAGTTAGGCCACGCGAGGTCCTGTGAGCTATTTGATCCAGCAAACCCAAGCCTTCATTAACTGGCGCTCAGAAGTACGCGACCTACGAGCAAAGATCGCAATTGGTCGACGTATCGAAAGAGCCAGCATGGGTAACCTGGGCGATATCAAGACACTAGGAAACGGCATCTCAGAAATGCGGATAGACGTTGGTTCGGGTTATCGAATTTATTTCACTTTGCGAGGTAAGGTGATCGTCATCTTGCTGGTAGGCGGTGACAAGTCTTCCCAGGACACTGATATCCGTAGAGCAAAAAAATTGGCAAAAGAGGTTTGATCATGAAACAAACGCTGACGACATTTGATATGGCCGAACTGCTCGACAGCGACGAGGCCATCAGTGAATACCTCTCTCAGGTTCTGGCCGACGGCGACAATCAAGAATTTCTTCGCGCCATCGGCTACGTGGCTAAAGCCCGAGGAATGACAAAGATCGCTGCCGAAGCGGGCATGGGTCGTGAGAGCCTTTACAAGGCATTCGCCCCTGGCGCAAAACCTCGCTTCGAAACTGTACTCAAAGTACTCCACTCCCTCGGTATCGATCTATTTGCGCGGGCTGGACATCCGGTCGACCGCTCGCTTATTTGAGCTCGAAGCCCCGCCGCACCACCCACGCCAACGGCAACGTCACCAACAACACCCCCGCCAATACCATCACCGCCACCGACACGCCCAACGCATCCCCCACCCCGCCGAACACCACCGGCGCCAGCGCACCACCCCCAATGGTGCCGGTGTAGAACACCGCAAACGCCTGCTCTCGCTTCCCCGCGCCCGCCAGGTCCGGCACGGCGCCGTACAGCACCGAAGACGTACCGTTGAGCACCAGGCCCAATAACGGCAGCATCGCCATCAACCCGGCCAGCGGCACATACACGGCGGCAACGATCAGCAACGCGGTGCTGGTTTCCGTCAGCCACACGGTTTTCATCATGCCGATGCGCGCCCCCAGGTAACCGCAGAGCAATTTGCCGAATGCGCCACCGATAAACAGCAGCGTCAGGGCCAGGCCAATACCGGCAGTGCCCGCGCCTTTCGCTTGCAGCAGAAATGGCAGGAAGGTGAGAAAGCCCATGCGTACGGCGCTGTCGAGGGTGCCTGTGAGAATCAAGGCGCGCAGGCCGGTGACGGAGCCACTTCCGCTGAAAGGCTTTGCGTTTTTTGTAGAGGTGGATTCGGATGCTTTTGCAGGAACCAACCACCATAGCAACCCCGCCGCTGCCAAGCCGAGCAACCCCAGCAACGTGGCGCTGGCACGCCAGCTGATGACGGTGAGCAGCAACCCGATCAAGCCCGGAATCAGCGTTTTGCCGATATCGCCGGAAAAGTTGTACTGGGACAGTGCCTGCTTGATTCCGCCACCGTCCTCGTAGGCGTCGCTGATCATCGAAGAGGCCAGCGGGTGCTGGGTGCTGGCGCCCAAGCCACCTAACAGAAGTGCCAGCAGCAACATCACCAATCCAGTGGCTTGGCCCACCATTAGATAAGCCGCACCGGCAAGTGCTGTGCCGCCCACCAGCATCGATACACGGCCCCAGCGTTTCGCGGCGCGACTGGCCATGAGTTGGAACACTGCCATCATCCCGGAATAAGCACCGCGTAACAGTCCGATCTGGGCGTAGGACAGCGCGAACTGCGCCTGCCAGATCGGCAATAGCACGTAGATAACATCGGTAAGGCCATCATGCACCGCATGGGCGCTGCAGCCGGCGATCAAGGTACGGCGGCGGTTTGAGGTGTCGTTCATGGCGTCGCGATCAGTTGAGGTTTAACGGGCTTCCAGCCAGTGAGCGCGATCAACAAGGTCAACACCTGGAAGGCGATAATCAGCACCACACACCCGGCCCAGCCCCAACGCTCCCAGATCAACGCAGGGACAATCGCACCGCAACTGCCGCCCAGGTAGTAACAGGTGAGGTACACGCCCACGGCGCCTGCTTTGTTGTCACCTGAGGTCGCGGTGGTAAATGCGTTGGCCGCCGCCTGGGCCAGGAACACGCCAGTCGAGCTGAGGGCCAGGCCTGCAACGATGCACCACAAAGAGGGCAACAGCGTCAGCGCGGAGCCGGTAATACCCAGCACCGCAGCCACGCTCAGCAGTTCAGCATGTGGCCGGGCCTTGCTGAGGCGGCCGGCGATGGGGATCACGATCAGCGCCAGCAGGAACACCATGTACAGCGTGCCCAGCGCCGCAGGCCCCAGGCTGAACGGCGGTAATCCGAGATACAAACCTGCGTAGGTAAACGCCGCCACCTGGGAAAACAGCACGCAAAAACCTACCGCGTAGGCGGCCAATAAAGGCTTGCGAAAAACCGCCGAAAACCCAGTTTCAACCCTCACGGATCGCGCACGGCTGACCGGCAAAAGGAACTGGATAAACCCACCCACCATCAGGCTTAGCACCGCCATCAATTCAAAGGCTTCGCGCCAGCCCACATACTCCGTCATCACACCCGTGACGAAGCGCCCGGCAAACCCACCCAACACCGTCCCGGCCACGTAAAGGCTGGTGACCTCCGTGACCGTGCCGCCACGCCAGCGGTCGCCGATGTATGCCACGCTGGTAGCGAACACCACCGGAATCAGCATGCCCTCCACAAACCGCCACACCAGCACCTCGGCAAAGCTGTCGGCATAGGCTGTCATCAACGCAGGCACCGCCAGCAACAACGCCGCAGCGCTGATCACCGTGCGTTGCTCAAAGCGCCCGGTCAGCCGGCTGACGAAAGGCGCAGTGATCGCCACCGCCAAGGTGGTCACCGTGATACTCCACCCCGCCGCCTTGGCGCTGATGTGAAACTGCGCGGCGAACGTCTGGAGAATGCTCTGGGTGGCATACAGGTTGAGAAACGCCGCGCAGCCACACAGGAACAGGGCAAGACGGGCACAATGCAGGCGCGGTTTCATGAAACCTCTCGTTTTATTTTGTGAGGTCTTTATAGAATGGCCGGCAGGTCTAAAACCAATACCGATTTCAGACCGATCGATACCCAAGGACCAGGATGCTCGACCTACGCAAGCTGCGTTACTTTCTGACGGTCGCCGAAGAATTGCACTTCGGCCGAGCGGCCATTCGCCTGCACCTGGCGCAGCCGCCGCTGACCCGCCAGATCTCGGCGCTGGAGACCGAGTTGGGCTTCAAGCTGTTCGATCGCACCAGCCGCACGGTCACCCTCACCGCGCAAGGCCGCTCGTTCCTGCCCTATGCCCGTGGTGTGTTGGAGCAGGTTGAGTTGGCGCAAGTGATCGCCGGCAAACTGGCGGCGGGCACTGCGGGGCAAATGACGCTGGGGTATGTGAGTTCGATCGCGCTGTCGGATCTGTTCAGCCAGGCGATCCAGGCATTTGCCCTGCGCTTCCCCGATGTCCAATTGACCCTCGTGGAATGCGCCTCCGGCAGCCTCGGCGCGCAGGTGGCGGATGGGCGGCTGGATATCGGCTTGAGTCGCCTGTTGCCGCAAGGCGAAGCGGTGCAAGCGCTGTCCCTGGGCGAAGAAAGGCTGGTGGCCGCCGTGTCCAGTGAGAGCCCGTTGGCCCGCCAGGCAAGCGTCAACCTGGCGCAGCTCAGTGCCTACCCGTTGATCCTGTTTCCGGCGGATTATGGATCGGGGCTCAACCAGTCCATCGAGCAGCTTTATCGGCATCACGGCCAGCCTCTGCGCCCGGGCCCGACCGGGCGGCAGATCACGTCGATCATTGCACTGGTGGCAGCCGGGCAAGGTGTGGCGTTGGTGCCGGCATGTACGCAGAGTTTGATGAATAAAGGCGTGACGTACCGGCCGCTGGCGGAAGTGGATGCGTGTGCGCAACTGTTAGTTCTTACCCGAAAACAAGAACACAACTTATTGATCCAAGCTTTTATGAACGTAATAAATAGAGTGATATAGCCTAGATAGCGTATCAAGGGTTTTGAAAGAGCCCTCGTACGTTCCTTTCGGAAAATTCGTTCAATATGAATGGATGCGGTCGCGTTGATTACAAAGCTTTGGTGGTTATGGTAAGTACCCTTTTGAGGGTTCAATGATGCTTTACCCGATTGCAATTTCAAGCGGCGACGAGGGTCACGCCTGGGGCGTGGAAGTGCCGGATATTCCCGGTTGCTACTCCGCCGGTGACGACCTGGACGACGCCATGGCCATGGCTCGCGAAGCCATCGAAGGGCACTTCGAGATACTGGCGGAAGACGGTGCACCGATTCCCAGTGCGCAGAAGGTCACCCTGCATGCAGCCAACCCTCAGTACGCAGGCTGCACCTGGGCCGTGGTGGACATTGATGTCACCAAGTATCTGGGCAAGGCGCAGAAGCTCAACATCACGCTGCCGGGTTACCTGCTCAACCGCATCGATGAATATGTACTGCATCATCCGGAAGAAAAAAGCCGCTCGGGGTTTCTGGCGTCGGCAGCGCTGAAAGTGCTTCAGCAGGAACATTGATTAAGCCCATCCCTACAGGGGTAAGAACATTCGCCTATTACTATGGGAAACCCCTTACCCAGAAACAGGACAACCCAGAATGCTCCCGCGCGGACAAAAAACGCCGAGGCCGGTCTTTAGAAAAGTCGTGGGGCTGGTGCTGGTCATTCCACTGCTGGCCCCGCTGATGCCCTTGCCCCCCATAGGTCTCGGAGGCCTTAAATCGATAGCGACCGTTGCCGGGTCCATCTATGGCGCGTGGTACGCGAGGCAGCATGCCAGTCGAGGTCTGACAATCGGTGCGGCCATCATTGCTCTGCTCAATGTCGGCTCACTGGTCGCATTGTCGACGCCCTCGATAGCCTGGTTTATCTTCCTGGTCTCCTGGGTCTATGGCTCGGGCAATTGGATTCACTGGCGTTTTTAGCCGCGTGGAGTTCCATCGCAAGAAACAGGGTTCCCCCACGGTTTACAAGACGGATAGTAATGCCATACAGCGTCAAGGATCAGGCCCATGCCCTACGAATACAAACTCATGCCCTCCCCCGTCGGCCAACTCACCCTGGTGGCGCGCAACGGCAAACTCGGCGCCATCCTGTGGGAAACCGAGCGCGCCAACCGTGTGCGTTTGGGTGAATTGCGCGAGGCCAATGACAGCCCGGTGCTGCTGGAAACCGAACGCCAGTTGCAGGAATACTTCGCCGGTGCGCGCAACCAGTTCGAGCTGGAGTTGGACTTTTCCGGCACCGATTTCCAGAAGAGGGTCTGGCAGGCACTGCTGACGATTCCTTTCGGCGAGACCCGCAGCTACAGCCAGATCGCCCAGCAGATCGGCAACCCGAAAGCGGTACGCGCAGTGGGTGCCGCCAATGGGCGTAACCCCATCTCGATCATTGCGCCGTGCCATCGGGTGATTGGTGCGTCGGGTGGGCTGACCGGCTTTGCAGGAGGGTTGGAGGCCAAACAGTATTTGCTGGCGCTGGAAGGTACAGGTCAGGCTCAATTGGCGTTCTGAAGGCCCTCAGCAAATGTAAAAAGAAATTTCAAAGAATCCCTGCGGTCCATTATTTCATCACCCCCTTCCAAGGAAAACGGTCATGAAATTCTCCGCAGTCTCCCAATCCCTGTCCCGTTGGGCCGGCAGCCCGCGCACGTTCTACGCGGCAGTGGCGTTGATCCTGGCGTGGAGCCTGAGCGGGCCGTATTTCCACTACAACGACACGTGGCAACTGATCATCAATACCTCGACCACCATCATCACCTTCCTGATGGTGTTCCTGATCCAGAACACGCAGAACCGCGACAACGACATCCTGCATATCAAGATCGATGAACTGCTGCGTGTGTCCAAGGATGCACAAAATGCCGTGCTCAGCCTGGACGGCCTGGACCGCAAAGAGCTGGAGAAACTGCGCCAGGAATACCGCAGCATCGGCAACGCGGGTACGGTGAGCCTGAATAGCAGTTGCGGTCATGCTGCCGACGATGCGGCACCGACCAAGACCGATTTGAACCAGGCATAAAAAACGGCGGTTGGATCTGATCCAACCGCCGTTGTTTTATTTCAGGTGACGCACTTAACCGTCGCCTTGATGACCTTTACCGTAAGTCGACGCCAAGGCGCGAGCCTTCTGCAAACGCTCTTCCAGCTTGGGCAGCGTCTCATCGACCAGCGCTTTTATCTCCGGCACATCCGACGCCGCGCCTTCCTGTTTGAACAGCGCGATGGCGTCTTCGTTTTCCTTCACCTGCTGTGCGGTGTAGGCCGCATCAAACGAGTCGCCGTCCTTGAGTTCAGGCATCAGGGTTTCGGCTTTGTCGACGATCTTTTCCCGCGGCGCCACCGGCAGATCAAGCTTTTTGGCGATGGCCGCCAGGTGCTGGTTGGCCAGGGTGCGCTCATTGATTACCTCGATGGTGTAGTCCTTGATCTCTTGGGAAGAGGTCTTGGCGTGGGCCATGCGACTGGTTTCGATATCGGCCATACCCTTGGCCGAAGCCTGCTCGATGAATTCAGCAGGCGACTGGGCGAAAGCATTGCTGGCGCCGAGGCCCAGCAGCATCGCGAAACTGGCGGTGCGTAACCGGATAGCCATGCGGCTCATGATGGGTTCCTCCAGGCTGAAAATAAGGGCGGGGGAACACACCCCGCCCTCAATTCGAATTTTCAGGGCGGCAAAGGTTTAGAAAAAACTCGCCAGTGCGACGAACGGTCATCTTCAAATCAAGCGGGTTTGCTGCCAAACAGGCCCGGCAACGCGTGCGCCAGAGCGTTGATGGCGAAGCCAATAAACATTACACCGCAGAGCTTGGTGATCAGGATTTCATGGCGTTGATACAACGTACGTACCCGTTGGGCGCCGACCACGCCGATGAGGATCGCGTAGGCCAGCAGGCCGCCGACGAAGCTGAGGAAGATCAACGACGGCAGCATCGACCAGGTCAGCAACTCGGCACGGCTGGACAGCAACGCCGTGAATGTCGCCACCGCCACCGGGTACGCCTTGGGGTTGGTCAGGCCGAACACAATGCCATGCCAGAACGGATGCCGTGCAGCCCCTTGAGGCGCATCGCTGCTGCGGCGCTGGGTTCGAATCGCGCGCCAGCCAAGCCAGAACAAATACAGGCCACTGAGCACACCAAGCACATCAAACGCACTGCTGCCCACTTCCCGCGCGCCAACGATGGCGATCAGCGCTGTCGAGCACCACACCACATCTCCCAGCAGGTGCCCGCACAAGAACCCTGCGCCGGCACGCCGGCCACGGGCGGCGCCGATGCCGAACACGGCCAACACCCCCGGCCCCGGTGTAATACCGTAGATAAAACCTGAAGCAAGCACGGCGAGCAGCAAGGATGGGGTCATGGGCGTGACTCAGACAGAGGGTTGAACAGTGAAGGGATTCTGCACGTTCCCGTGCTATGGGTAAAACTTCATTCCGGCATAGGGCTTGACGCGACAGGCTTGCAACCGCGAGGCCAGGTCGCCGACATGGGCTTCGAGCTTGTGGCCGTCCGGGTCGAGGAAATAGAACGAGGCACCTTCACTGCGGTTGTCACGCCACTCCTGCACATCCTCCGCACGCAGGCGTGCCACCAGTGCGCTGAAATCATCTGCAGCCACTGTGAACGCGTAATGGGTGTAGTCGGCCGCCGGCTGCGCAGTGCGCAATGGATCGAGCGACAAACATAACCACAGGCCCGGCAGCGAGAGGTAGGCGCCGGCGTCCCAGGTAGCGTCCAGTTGAAGTTGCAACAGCTGATGATAGAAGCGGACGCTGCGATCCAAATCGGTGACAGCGAGGGTGAGGTGGTTGAAGCCAGAAAGCATGGTGTTGTTTTCCTGTCAGCGGTGGCCCTTGGACAATACACCCTGCACCTGCCCAATCAACCACTGCAACCCCGAATCCCCGCCCCGGCGTACATGCCACGCCAATTCAAACGCAAACGATGGAATATGAAAGGGCGGCGGTACGGCCAACAAGTGCTGGTGATCAATATTCAGCAAGCCACGCGTCGAGACGGTGAGGATCAGGTCGGTGCCTTGGATCAACTGCGGCGCTACGCCCCAGTGCGGCAGGCTGATTGCTACGTGTCGACGTTCACGAATCGCCGTCAGTGCCCGCTCGATTTCCGGTGTGCCGCTGCCACGCATTTCCAACAAGACATGGGGCCGTGACAGGTAGGTGGACAGATCCAATGTGCCACTTGCCGACAGGCTGTTGCGGTCCACCAGGCAGGTGTAGTGCTCTTCGAACAACGGCGTAGTACACAGTTCTGCGGGCATGTCGGGGAAGACCCCCGCCGCCAGGTCAAGGTCGCCATTGAGCACGCCCTCCACCATGCCTTCACGGCTGGCCTGGATGATTTGCAGATCGATACCCGGAGCCTCGCTGCGCAGCATCCGCACCAGGTCGGGTAGGAAAATCGCCGCACTGTAGTCAGACATCGCCACCCGAAACCTGCGCTTGGCCGACGCCGGGTCAAAGCGATTCGGCGCCAGCAAGGCCTGCACCTGGGCCAGGGCTTCAGCCAGTGGCGCGGCCAACTCCAGCGCGCGAGCCGTCGGCACCAGGCTACCGCCCTGGCGCACCAGCAGCGGGTCACCCAGCAGGTCACGCAAACGCGCCAGCGCATGGCTGACCGCCGGCTGGCTCAGGTGCAAACGCTCAGCCGCACGGGTGACGTGTTGCTCGCTGAGCAAGGCGTCGAGGATCACCAGCAGGTTGAGGTCGATGCGGCGCAGATCATTCATCAGCTGCATGCTCGGCATAAGAACTTGGAATTTAAATTTGCGCGACGAATAGCCTAGAGTCCAGCAAAACCTCTGGGAGATTGGACATGACGACGTTGCATTGGGTGGGTTTGTTGGCGCTGGCGGTCATCGGCGGCGCGGTGGTGCCGTTTCAGAGCGCGATCAACGCAAACCTCGGGCGCGGGCTCGGCCATCCATTGTGGGCCACCCTGGCGTCACTGCTGGTGAGCATCATCGTGTTGCTTCCGGTGATTCTGGCGATGCGCTTGCCATTGCCAAGCCTGGCGTTTATCAGCAAGGCGCCGCTATGGATGTGGGCCGGTGGTGCGTTTGGCGTGTGCTTTATTGCCCTGGCGTTGATGCTGCTGCCCAAACTGGGTGCGTCGGGGTTTATCGCGCTGGCCATGGCTGGGCAGATTTTGGCCTCGTTGGTGCTGGATCACTTCGGCCTGTTCGGCCTGGTGGAGCGCCAACTGACAACGCCCCGTGTGCTGGGGGCGTTGTTGTTGATTGGCGGGGTGGCATTGATTCAGTTCAGCGCCACACCGGTCCGAGCGTTGGCCACCGCTGGCTGATCAGCCTTTATCGAGCATGCGCAGTTTTTGCGGCAAGCCCCACAGCAGCAACGCTGCTGCCAACAGCGCGCACACGCCGATCACATACAGTGCCGGCGTGGTGCTGCCGGTGAGGTCCTTGATGCGTCCCACCATCACCGGGCTGACAATGCCACCGAATTGTCCGAGGGTATTGATCACCGCAATACCGCCCGCTGCACCGGCTCCGGCACCGGCCAGCAACTTGGGTGGCAGGGTCCAGAAGGTCGGGATCGAGGCGATGATGCCCGCGCCCAGCATGCCCAGGGCGATAATCAGAAAGGTCGTGTGGTCGGCGAAAATGCCGGCACTGAAGAAGCCCACCGCCCCCAGTACCACCAGGCCACAGACGAACTTGCGACGCTCACCCGTGGCATCCGACAGCCGCCCGATCACCACCATGCTGATGGCGCCACACACATAAGGAATCGCCGTGAGCAGGCCGATCATCACCGGGCTCTGGGTGCCCGCGCTGCGGATCAACTGCGGCGCCCAGAAGTTGAGGCCGTAGGACGCCACCTGGATCAGAAAGTAGATGAAACCGAGCATCAGGAACCCTGGAATACGGATCGCCGACAACAGAGAACCACCGTGCTGGTTCGGCTCATGCTTGGCGATGCGACTGGCCAGCAAGGTTTTCTCCGCGGGTGTCAGCCAATGGGCATCTTCGATGCGGTCCTTGAGCAGCGTCAGCACCAGGAAGCCCAGGCCGATGCACGGCAAGCCGCCGAGCAGGAACAACCAGTGCCAGCCGCGCATTTGCAAGACGCCGTCGAGGTGCTCCAGCACCAAGCCGGAGAACGGTGCGCCCACCAGGCCGGCAAAGGCCGAGGCCAGGAACAGCATCGAGGTGATGCGCCCACGGAAGTGCTGCGGGAACCACAACGTCAGGTAATACAGCACGCCGGGCGCAAAACCTGCCTCCATTGCGCCGATCAGGAAGCGCAGCACATAGAACTGCCATTCTGCCGTGACAAACACCATGGCCGCCGTCGCCAGCCCCCACGACATCATGATCCGCGCAATCCAGCGCCGCGCGCCGACCTTGTACAGCATCATGTTGCTCGGCACTTCGAAGATCACGTATCCCACCACGAACAACCCGGCGCCCAGGCCATAGGCGGTGTCGCTCAGGCTAAGGTCCGCTTGCAACTGGAACTTGGCAAAGCTGATGTTGATACGGTCAAAAAACGCGAACAGGTAGCACACCATGATCAGTGGCATCAGGCGCCAGGCGACCTTGCTGACCAGGGCTTTTTCGGCATCGATTTCAGCAGCCGGGCGCGCGCCGGCCTCCAACGTATTAGTGCTCATGGTTTCTCTCCAGCGGGCTGCTCACAGGCGCCCGATTGTTTTTGTTGTCTGGTGCGGTGCTACAGCGTGGCGATGTAGGCCGGCGGCGGATGCAGGTCGCCATTGCGCCCGGCCTTGGCCACCTGGCCAGGTAGTTCATGGCCCAACAGGGCCGGCAGACGGCGGGACATGTGCAGCAGGTGCGGCAGGTCGATGCCGGTGTGAATCCCGACCTCTTCGCACAGGTTGACCAAATCTTCAGTGCAGATATTGCCCGACGCCCCCGGTGCGAACGGGCAGCCGCCCAAACCGCCGAGCGCCGCGTCAAATCGACGGGCACCGGCCTCATAAGCGGCCAGCACGTTGCATAAACCCAGGCCGCGGGTGTTGTGAAAATGCAGGGTCAGGTCGCTGGTGGATACGCGCTGCAACACGCGCTTGACCAGCCGTTCCACCTGGCGTGGATTGGCCATGCCCGTGGTGTCGGCCAGGCTGATGCCCTGGATGCCCAGTTCAAGGTAAGCGTCAACGAATTGCAGCACGCGGTCTTCATCGATCTTGCCTTCAAACGGGCAACCGAACGTGGTGGCGATGCTGCCGTTGAGCCTCACCGGGTGGTCAGCGGCAACGCTGACGATCTCGCCAAACGCCGCCAACGACGCTTCACAGCGCATGCGCATATTGGCCAGGTTGTGGGTCTGGCTGGCGGACATCACCAGGTTCAACTCATCGGCACGGGACTCGATGGCACGCAGGGCGCCCTTGAGATTGGGGATCAGTGCGACATAGATAACACCCGGCTTGCGTTGGATGCCCTGGAACACTTGCTCGCCATCGCGCAATGCTGGAATGGCCTTGGGCGAGACGAACGAACCGGCTTCGATCCGTGAAAAACCGGCCAGGGAAAGCTGGTCGATCAAGGCGATCTTGTCCGCCGTTGCGACCCAGGTCGGCTCGATTTGCAGGCCGTCACGCGGGGACACTTCCTGCACGATCAGCGGGTCTGAATAGTCTGTGATCATTGCACCACTCCCGAGGTTTTCAGGCGTTGGATATCGGCGCCGGACAGGCCCAGGCTGCCGAGAATTTCGTCGGTGTGTTGCCCCAGAGACGGGCCCTGCCAGTTCACGCCGCCAGGGGTGTCCGAGAGTTTAGGCACGATGCCGGGCATCTTTACCGACACACCGCCAGGCAGCTCGGCATTGAGCAACATGTCACGCGCCTGGTAGTGCGGGTCACTGACGATATTCGCGACGGAGTAGATGCGCCCCGCCGGTACCTCTGCGGCTTCAAGCGCGCTGAGCACGTGGTCGATGGGCAGGCTGCTGGTCCAGTGGGTGATCGCGGCGTCGAGCAGACCGCTTTTGGCGGCGCGCCCATCGTTGTGGGCAAACTCGGGCGCTTCGGCCAGGTCGGCGCGGCCAATGGTGTGCATCAGGCGCTTGTAGATCGGGTCACTGTTGCCGGCGATCACCACGTAGGCACCGTCGGCTGTCAGGTAGGTATTGGAGGGCGCAATGCCCGGCAAGGCACCGCCGCTGCGTTCACGCACATGGCCGAGCATGTCGTATTCCGGCACCAGGCTTTCCATCAGGTTGAACACGCTTTCGGCCAGAGACACATCGACAATCTGCCCGTCGCCCTGCCCCGTCTTGACCCGCAGCAGCGACATCAGCGCGCCGATCACACCGTGCAACGACGCCAGGGAATCCCCCAGGCTCACGCCGACCCGCGCCGGTGGCGAGTCCGGGTTGCCAGTGGTGTAGCGGATACCGCCCATGGCCTCGCCGATGGCACCAAAGCCAGGGCGGTCGCGATACGGACCGGTCTGGCCGTAACCGGAGATGCGCACCAACGTCAGCTTGGGGTTGAGGGCGTGCAGCACGTCCCAGCCAAGGCCGAGTTTTTCCAGGCCGCCGGGGCGCAGGTTTTCAATCAGCACGTCGGCGTCACCGAGCAATTGCTTGATCAGGTCCAGGCCTTCGGGCGACTTGAGATCCAGCGCCAGGGACTTTTTGTTGCGCGATTGCAGGTACCACCACAGCGACGTGCCTTCGTGCAGCTTTCGCCACTTGCGAAGCGGGTCACCTTGGCCCATGGCCTCGATCTTGATCACCTCGGCGCCAAACTCGCCCATCAACCGGGCGGCGAACGGCGCTGCAATCAAGGTGCCGATCTCAATCACCTTGATACCGCTCAGGGGAGCCGTCATGGGGTGTACCTCTTATTCTTGGAATGTGGCGCCAAGACTAAAGGCCAGGAACAGGATAAATCCAACCGTCAGTTGGCAAGGAGCATTCGCCAAATACGAACGCCCCTACATGCTCAGTGCT
>NZ_JBBGYS010000019.1:0-119019 GCF_037479595.1 Pseudomonas sp. MYb541
TAGGCGAGGTGCCGAGTGTTGGGGCAGGAGCGCTTTGGTTACTTTCGCGCTTTTCGAAAGTGACCCGCCGTAAGGGCGGAACCAATAGTAGCCATCACCCAACCAACGGATATTCACCCAGTCAAACCTAAACCCCAGGCACCAAAAACGCCGCCTCCAACAACTGCCGCGTATACCCATGCTGCGGCGCGGCAAAAATCCCCGCCGCATCCCCCTGTTCCACCACCTGGCCATGCTTCACCACCATCAACTGATGGCTCAACGCCTTGACCACCGCCAAATCATGGCTGATAAACAGATAGGTCAAGTTGTACTTGGCCTGCAAACTGCGCAACAACTCCACCACCTGCCGCTGCACCGTGCGATCCAGCGCCGATGTCGGTTCATCCAGCAAAATCAGGCGCGGCTTGAGCACCAACGCCCGGGCAATGGCAATGCGCTGACGCTGCCCACCCGAGAACTCATGGGGGTACCGATGCCGCGAGTCCGGATCCAACCCGACTTCCTTGAGCGCCGCAATAATCGCCGCTTCCTGCTCCAACGGCGTCCCCATCTTATGGATACGCAACCCCTCGCCAACGATCTCACTGACACACATCCGCGGGCTCAAGCTGCCAAACGGGTCCTGGAACACCACCTGCATCTCCCGACGCAACGGACGCACCTGTTGCTGGCTGAGCTTATCCAACTGCTGCCCTTCAAAACGAATGCCGCCCTTGCTTGCGATCAACCGCAGAATCGCCAGGCCCAGGGTCGATTTGCCCGAGCCGCTTTCGCCAACGATTCCCAGGGTTTGCCCCTGGGGCAGGCTGAAGTTGATGCCGTCCACCGCCTTGACGTAATCGACGGTGTTGCGCAAAAAGCCCTTCTTGATCGGGAACCACACTTTCAGGTCATCGACTTCCAGCAACGGAGGGCCGACTTCGTTGCCGGCCGGTCCGCCGCTGGGCTCCGCCGCCAGCAGTTCCTGGGTATACGGATGCTGGGGCGATTGGAACAGCGTTTCACAGTCGGCCTGCTCGACGATGCAACCCTTTTGCATCACGCACACGCGGTGGGCGATGCGCCGCACCAGGTTCAAGTCATGGCTGATCAGCAGCAGGGCCATGCCCAGCCGCGCCTGCAATTCCTTGAGTAATTCGAGGATCTTCAACTGCACGGTCACATCGAGGGCTGTGGTCGGCTCATCGGCGATCAGCAACTCCGGCTCATTCGCCAGGGCCATGGCGATCATCACCCGTTGGCGCTGGCCACCGGACAGCTCATGGGGCAGGGCCTTGAGGCGTTTGTGCGGTTCGGGAATGCCCACCAGGTCCAGCAACTCCAGGGTCCGCTGGGTGGCGACCTTGCCTTGCAACCCCTTGTGCAGGCCGAGTACTTCGTTGATCTGCTTCTCGATGGAATGCAGCGGATTCAACGAGGTCATCGGCTCCTGGAAGATCATCGCAATGCGGTTGCCGCGAATGTGGCGGATGGTTTTTTCTTTCAGCGTGAGCAGGTCCTGCCCGGCATAGTTGATGGTGCCGGAGGGGTGCCGCGCCAGTGGGTAGGGCAGCAGGCGCAGAATCGAGTGGGCGGTCACCGATTTGCCTGAGCCGCTTTCACCCACCAGGGCGATGGTCTCACCACGTTTGATGTCGAAGCTGACATTGTTCACCACGCGGTGGTGATGGTCGCCCGTGACGAACTCGACGGAGAGGTCGCGGATTTCGATCAGATTGTCCTGATTCATCTCATTTCCTCGGGTCGAAGGCATCGCGAGCGGATTCGCCGATAAACACCAGCAGACTCAACATGATCGCCAGCACGGCAAAGGCACTCATGCCCAGCCACGGCGCTTGCAGGTTGGATTTACCTTGGGCCACCAGTTCACCCAGCGACGGTGAACCGGCCGGCAAGCCGAAGCCGAGGAAGTCCAGGGCGGTGAGGGTGCCGATGGCGCCGGTGAGAATGAACGGCATGAAGGTCATGGTCGACACCATCGCGTTGGGCAGGATATGCCGGAACATGATCGCGCCATTCTGCATGCCCAAGGCCCTGGCGGCGCGCACGTATTCCAGGTTGCGCCCGCGCAGGAACTCGGCGCGCACTACGTCCACCAGGCTCATCCACGAAAACAGCAGCATGATGCCGAGCAGCCACCAGAAGTTGGGTTGCACGAAACTGGCGAGGATGATCAGCAGGTACAGCACCGGCAAGCCGGACCAGATCTCCAGGAAGCGCTGCCCGGCCAAATCCACCCAGCCGCCGTAGAAGCCCTGCAGGGCCCCGGCGATCACGCCGATGATCGAGCTGAGCACTGTCAGCGTCAGGGCAAACAGCACCGACACACGGAAGCCGTAGATGACCCGCGCCAGTACGTCGCGGCCTTGGTCGTCGGTGCCCAGCAGGTTGACGCTGGAAGGCGGCGCGGGCG
Organism: Pseudomonas sp. MYb541; assembly: GCF_037479595.1. NCBI lineage: Bacteria > Pseudomonadati > Pseudomonadota > Gammaproteobacteria > Pseudomonadales > Pseudomonadaceae > Pseudomonas > Pseudomonas sp. MYb541. Next base: position 2,417 of record NZ_JBBGYS010000019.1, read on the forward strand.
CCGGCACTTTCAGGTCGTAGTTGATGCTCTGGTAGCTGAACGGAATAGGCGCCCACAACGTCCAGGCATCCTTGGCCTTGAGCAGCTCCTGGATATACGGGCTCTTGTAGTTGGCCTCCAGCGGGAATTCACCGCCAAAGGTGGTCTCCGGGTAGCGCTTGAGCGCCGGGAAGTACCAGCCGCCGTCGTAGTGCACGGCCAGCGGTTTGTCATTGGCGATCAGCTCGGCGCCCAGGCTCAGCACGAACAGGATCAGAAACAGCCACAGCGACCACCAGCCACGTTTGTTGGCCTTGAACCGTTCGAACCGGCGGCGATTGAGGGGGGATAGATTCATCTCAATGCTCCCGGCTGGCAAAGTCGATGCGCGGATCGACCAGGGTGTAGGTGAGGTCGCCGATCAGTTTCACGATCAGCCCCAGCAGGGTGAAGATAAACAGCGTGCCGAACACCACCGGGTAGTCGCGGTTGATCGCCGCTTCAAAACTCATCAGGCCCAGGCCGTCGAGGGAGAAGATCACCTCCACCAACAAGGAACCGGTGAAGAAGATCCCGATGAACGCCGAAGGGAAACCGGCGATCACCAGCAACATCGCGTTGCGAAACACATGGCCGTACAGCACGCGGTGGTTGGTCAGGCCCTTGGCTTTGGCGGTGACCACGTACTGCTTGTTGATCTCGTCGAGAAAGCTGTTCTTGGTCAGCAGGGTCATGGTGGCGAAGTTGCCGATCACCAGGGCCGTGATGGGCAGCGCCAGGTGCCAGAAGTAATCGAGGATCTTGCCGCCCCAGCTCAGTTCGTCGAAGTTGTTCGACGTGAGCCCGCGCAAGGGGAACCAGTCCAGGTAACTGCCACCGGCAAACACCACGATCAGCAGGATTGCAAACAGGAACGCCGGGATCGCATAGCCGACGATGATCGCCGAACTGGTCCACACATCAAAATGGCTGCCGTGCCGCGTGGCTTTGGCGATCCCCAGTGGGATCGACACCAGGTACATGATCAGCGTGCTCCATAACCCGAGGGAAATGGACACCGGCATCTTCTCCTTGATCAAGTCGATGACCTTGGCGTCACGGAAGAAGCTGTCGCCAAAGTCCAGCTGGGCGTAGTTTTTGACCATGATCCACAAGCGTTCCGGCGCCGATTTGTCGAAGCCGTACATCTTCTCGATTTCCTTGATCAGCGCCGGGTCCAGGCCCTGGGCGCCGCGGTAGCTGCTGGAGCCGGCCACCGACACTTCGGAACCGCCACCGGCAATGCGGCTGGTGGCGCCCTCGAAGCCTTCAAGCTTGGCGATCATTTGCTCCACCGGACCACCGGGAGCGGCCTGGATGATGACGAAGTTGATCAGTAGGATCCCGAACAACGTGGGGATGATCAGCAACAGGCGGCGAAAAATATAGGCCAGCATTTAATCGCCTCCGCTCGCCGGATCGGCGCTGGTGTCTGGGTCTGAGGTGACGGCGGGTTTTACGTCAGGCTTGGACCACCAGGTGGCGGTGCCGACGTCGTAGCGCGGCGGGACTTTGGGGTGGCCCAAGTGATCCCAATACGCCACGCGGAACGTCTTGATGTGCCAGTTCGGGATCACGTAGTAGCCGAACTGCAACACGCGGTCCAGGGCTTTGGCATGCGCCACCAGGCTTTTGCGCGAGTCGGCGTCGATCAGCTCTTCCACCAGTTGGTCGATGGCCGGGTCCTTGAGGCCCATGTAGTTGCGGCTGCCGGGTTTGTCGGCGCTGGAGGACTTCCAGAACTCGCGCTGCTCATTACCCGGCGAAGTGGACTGCGGGAAGCTGCCCACCAGCATGTCGAAGTCCCGCGAGCGAATGCGATTGATGAACTGCGACACGTCGACCCGACGGATCGCCAGGTCGATGCCCAGGTCGGCCAGGTTGCGCTTGAACGGCAGCAGGATGCGCTCGAACTCTGTCTGCGCCAGCAGGAACTCGATTTTCACCGGTTTGCCGGTGGTGTCGACCATCTTGTCATCGACGATGCGCCAGCCGGCTTCTTGCAGCAGTTGGTAGGCCTCGCGCTGCTGGGTGCGGATCATGCCGCTGCCGTCGGTCTTGGACGGTTCGAAGGCCTGGGTGAAGACCTCGGGCGGGATTCTGTCGCGCAGCGGTTCGAGGATCGCCAGTTCATCCGGGCCGGGCAGGCCGGTGGCGGCCATCTCCGAGTTTTCAAAGTAGCTGCGGGTGCGGGTATAGGCACCGTTAAACAGTTGCTTGTTGCTCCACTCGAAATCCAGCAACAGGCTGATGGCCTTGCGCACACGTACGTCCTGGAACATCGGCTTGCGCATATTGAACACGAAGCCCTGCATGCCGGTGGGGTTGCCGTTGGGGATTTCTTCCTTGATCAGGCGACCCTGGGCCACCGCCGGGATGTTGTAGGCGTTGGCCCAGTTCTTGGCGCTGAATTCCAGCCAGTAATCGAACTGCCCGGCCTTGAGGGCTTCCAGCGAGACAGTGCTGTCGCGGTAGTAGTCTGTGATGCGGTTGTCGAAGTTGTAGAAACCCTTGGCGACCGGCAGGTCCTTCGCCCAGTAATCCTTGACCCGCTCGTAGCGGATCATGCGCCCGGCCTTGACCTCGGCGACCTTGTACGGCCCGCTGCCCAGCGGGACTTCGAGGTTGCCCTTGGCAAACTCGCGGGTCGCCCACCAGTGCTTGGGCAATACCGGCAGTTGTCCGAGGATCAGCGGTAATTCGCGGTTGTTGGTGCGCTTGAACTTGAACAGCACCTTCAGCGGGTCTTCGGCGATCACTTCGTCGACGTCGGCGTAGTAGGTGCGGTAGATCGGCGAGCCTTCCTTGATCAGTTCCTGGAAGGTGAACACCACGTCTTCGGCGCGGATCGGGTGGCCGTCATGGAAGCGGGCTTCCGGGCGCAGGTAGAAGCGCACCCAACTGTTGTCCGGGGCTTTTTCGATCTTGCCGGCGACCAGGCCGTATTCGGTGATGGGCTCGTCCAGGCTTTGCATGGCCAGGGTGTCGTAGATCAAACCGAGGTTATCGGCCGGCACGCCTTTGCTGATGTAGGGGTTGAGGCTGTCGAAGCCGCCCATGGCCGACTCGCGGAAGGTGCCGCCCTTGGGCGCATCCGGGTTGACGTAGTCGAAGTGCTTGAAGTCGGCGGGGTATTTCGGTGGTTCGTTGTAGAGCGTCAACGCATGTTGCGGGGCGGCTTGGGCCGCGGTGCACAGCAGCAGGCCGCCGAGCAGTGCAGTACGCAAATACATCATTGGGCTTTCTCCGAAGCTTTCAGCCACCACGCGCTCAGGCCCAGGCTATAGGGCGGCGTGGTGACAAAGGCGAACCGGTTGCGGTACGCCAAGCGATGATAGTTGAGGTACCAGTTGGGAATACTGTAGTGCTGCCACAGCAGCACCCGGTCCAGGGCACGGCCGGCGGCCAGTTGCTCCTCGCGGGTCTTGGCGGCCAGCAGTTGTTCCAGCAGGTGATCGACAATCGGGTTGGCAATGCCTGCATAGTTCTTGCTGCCCTTGATCGCGGCCTGGCTGGAGTGGAAGTACTGCCACTGCTCAAGGCCCGGGCTCAAGGTCTGGTTGAGGGTGATCAGGATCATGTCAAAGTCGAATTGATCCAGGCGCTGCTTGTACTGGGCGCGGTCGACGGTGCGCAGGCGCGCGTCGATACCGACGCTGATCAGGTTCTCGACATAGGGCTGCAGGATGCGCTCCAGGTTCGGGTTGACCAGCAGGATCTCGAAGCGCAGCGGTTGCCCGTCCTTGTTGAGCAGGCGTTGGCCGGAGAGTTTCCAGCCGGCGTCCCCGAGCAAGGCCAGGGCGCGGCGCATGGTTTCGCGGGGGATACCGCGCCCGTCGGTCTGTGGCAGGCTGAACGGCTGGGTAAACAGGTTGGCCGGCAATTGCTCGCGGTAGGGCGAGAGCATCAGCCATTCATGGCCGGTGGGCACGCCGGTGGCAGAGAATTCGCTGTTGGGGTAATAGCTCAAGGTGCGTTTGTAGGCGCTGCTGAACAGGGTGCGGTTGGTCCATTCGAAGTCGAACATCAGGCCCAGGGCTTCGCGCACCTTGGTTTGGCTGAAGGTCGGCCGCCGGCTGTTCATGAACAAACCCTGGCTCTGGGTCGGGATCTGGTGAGCAATCTGCGCCTTGATCACGTCTCCCCGGTTCACCGCCGGGAAGTTGTAGCCATTTGCCCAGTTTTTGGCCTGATGCTCGATATAGATATCGAATTCGCCGGCCTTGAAGGCTTCGAAGGCCACGTCGCTGTCGCGATAGAACTCCACCTCGACCTTGTCGTAGTTATAGAAACCCTGGTTGACCGGCAGGTCCTTGCCCCAATAGTCCTTGACCCGTTCGAACACCAATTGCCGGCCAGGCGTGACCTTGCTGATGCGGTACGGCCCGCTGCCCAAAGGCGGTTCGAAGGTGGTGGCCTTGAAATCGCGGTTTTTCCAATAGTGCTGGGGCAATACCGGCAATTCGCCCAGGCGCAGGATCAACAACGGGTTGCCGGCGCGCTTGAACACAAAGCGGATGCGGTGCCGGTTGAGGATATCCACTCGCGCCACTTCCTGCAGGTTGGTGCGGTACTGCGGGTGGCCTTCGGTCAGCAGGGTGCGATAGGAAAACGCCACGTCGTAGGCGGTAATCGGCTTGCCATCGTGGAAGCGCGCTTCCGGGCGCAGGTTGAACACCACCCAACTGCGGTCCTCGCTGTACTCCACCGACTGGGCGATCAGCCCATAACTGGAGGTGGGCTCATCGCCGGAGGGCGCGTACAGGCCGGTTCCCACCATCAACGGCTCGTTCAGCTCGTTGACGCCGTATTGCAGGAAATTAGGCGTGGAAACCGGGCTGGAGCCCTTGAATGTATAGGGGTTGAGCGTATCGAAGGTGCCAAAGGCCATGACCCGCAATGTCCCGCCTTTCGGCGCTGCAGGGTTTACCCAATCGAAGTGGGTGAATTTGGCCGGGTACTTGAGACTGCCGAACTGCGTATAACCGTGACTCTCGGTAATCGCCGCATTCGCACCAAAGCTCAAGGCCAGACTTATTAGTAGAAGGAGGGGACGCTTCAAGTCAGGGATCCGATCCAGGCGGCTTGCGCTTTATGATCGGTACAGTAACAGCTTGTTCCGGTTGGAAAAAGGCCGTTGGATTGACGCAGAACCAATGTGGGAGGGGGCTTGCCCCCGATAGCAATGCATCAGCCAACAGATTCATTGGCTGGCCTACCGCTATCGGGGGCAAGCCCCCTCCCACATGGGTTCCTCAGTGTTCCAGAAACCTCAGCGTGGCCCGGAAACCACCAGCATCTGCCCGGGCTTCAGCGCCTGGCCAGTACGCGGGTTCCAACGCTTGAGATGTTGCATCTCAACGTTGAAGCGCTTGGCGACGATGTACAGCGAATCACCCTTCTTGACCTTGTACTGCACCGGCTTCTTGCTGCTGGCCACGACTTTTCGTGTGTCCTGCATCACCAGGGTCTGTCCGACCTTGAGGGCTTGGCCGTTGAGCTTGTTCCAGCGCTGCAGGTCATGCACATCGACCTTGTTGGCCTTGGCGATCAGCGTCAGGTTGTCGCCACTGCGTACCTTGTAGCTGCGGGTACGCCCGGCAACCCGCGCGGTCTCAACTTCGTCGAAAACCTGCTTTTTCGGACGCATCGCCAGCAATTCTTCAGGCTTCATCGTCGAAAGGGTGCTGGTGAGCAGTTGCGCCTTGGAACTCGGCACCAGCAGATGCTGCGGGCCATCCAGGGTGGTGCGCTGCTTCAGCGCGGGGTTGAGCTGGAACAGTTCGTCTTCGTCGATCTCGGCCAGTGCGGCAACCCGTGACAGGTCCATGCTTTGCTTGACTTCAACCACTTCGAAATACGGCGTGTTGGCAATCGGGTTCAGGTTGACGCCATAGGCCTCGGGCGCCATCACCACTTGGGACAGCGCCAGGAACTTGGGCACGTAGTCCTTGGTTTCCTGGGGCAGGGGCAGGTTCCAGTAGTCGGTCGGCAGGCCGAGCTTTTCGTTGCGCTCGATCGCCCGGCTCACCGTGCCTTCGCCTGCGTTGTAGGCGGCAAGGGCGAGCAGCCAGTCACCGTTGAACATGTCGTGCAGACGGGTCAGGTAGTCAAGGGCGGCGGTGGTGGAGGCGGTGATGTCGCGACGGCCATCATAGGCGCGGGTCTGGCGCAGGTTGAAGTAGCGCCCGGTGGAGGGGATGAACTGCCACAAGCCGACTGCATCGCTGCGCGAATAGGCCATTGGGTTGTAGGCGCTTTCAATCACTGGCAGCAGCGCCAGCTCCAGGGGCATGTTGCGTTCTTCAAGGCGTTCGACGATGTAATGAATGTAGAGGCTGCCGCGTTCGCCGGCGTTCTCAAGGAAGGAAGGGTTGCTAGCGAACCACAGTCGCTGTTGCTCGATACGTGGGTTGACGCCTACACCATCCTGCAATTGAAAGCCCCGTCGCATACGTTCCCAAACATCCTGGGGCACTTCGGGAGCCGGCTTTTCCGAAAGCCAGATGACGGGTTTCTGTTTGATCTTGGCGCTGAGGTTTGGCTTGGGTTGCACGGTGGATTGTGCGGTGAAATTGCTTGATTGGCAGCCCGCCAGCGTAGCGGACACAGCCACCGCCACAGCTTGAGCCAGGCGGGTCAATGCGTCTGAATGGTTGGATTTACGAATAGATGACGACATTGGCTGGAAGTAAGTTCCGGGCAAAAATGTCGGGCGATTCTAGAAACCCGTTTGGTTCCGGTCAACCATTCAGAAATTACGTATCAGATTGCATCCCGTTAGAACTTATCTTTCCAAGCCCTCAAGCTAGCAAACACCTCGGCCCCAGAGCGGTTGTCGCGGCCATTCCGTTCGTCTGCTTTTTGTTTAACGGATGTTTCAGAGGTGCGCAGAAAAGGGTTGGTGCGCTTTTCCAGGGCTAGGTTGGAAGGCAGCGTGATCTCGCCACGTTCGCGCAATTGGCGGACGTTTTCCACCCGTTCGGCGATATCGGCGTTATCCGGTTCGACGGCCTGGGCAAACTTGAGGTTGCTTTGTGTGTATTCGTGGGTGCAGTACACCAAGGTGTCGGCGGGCAGTGCGGCCAAGCGCTCAAGTGAGGTGTGCATCTGTTCCGGCGTGCCTTCGAACAGGCGCCCGCAGCCGGCGGCGAACAGGGTGTCGCCACAGAACAGCACGCCCTGGTGATAAAAGGCGATATGGCCCAGGGTGTGGCCGGGCACGGTATAAATGTCGAAGTCCCAGCCGAGCACGCTGATGCGGTCGTTTTCGTTCAAGGCTACGTCCCGCGCCGGGATCTTTTCGTTGGCCGGGCCGTAGACCTTGGCGTCAGTCACCCGTTTGAGTTGTTCGACGCCGCCGACATGGTCGTGGTGGTGGTGAGTGATCAGGATGTCGCTCAGGACCCACTCAGGGTTTAGCTTGAGCCAGGCCAGCACCGGCGCGGCATCGCCGGGGTCGACCACGGCGCAGCGCAGGGTGCTCGGGTCTTGTAACAACCAGATGTAGTTATCGGTGAAGGCGGGCAGGGCACTGATCTGTATCATTCTTCGATTCGCCAAGCTGAACACATTGGTGCATCTTAGAACGTCTAGGCGAGTTGGAGAATGCAATGACTGATAAAGCGTTCGCCCAGGCCGATCCTGAGTGGCTGGCCCTGATCAGCGCAGCCCGTGAATGGCTGTCCGGTCCGATCGGGAAATTTCTGCTGGACGAAGAACGACGCATGCTCGAAGACGAGTTGGGCCGGTTCTTTGGCGGCTACCTGGTGCATTACGGCCCTTCGGCCGAAACGCCGCCGTGTGCGCCCCAGGTGCAGCGTAATGTGCGCCTGGGTGCACCGTTGCCGGGGGTGGAGATTGTCTGCGAGGAACAGGCCTGGCCGTTGAGCGAACACGCCGCCGATGTGGTGGTGTTGCAGCATGGCCTGGATTTCTGCCTGTCGCCCCACGGCTTGCTGCGCGAAGCGGCGAGCAGCGTCCGTCCGGGTGGCCATTTGCTGATTGTCGGGATCAACCCCTGGAGCAGTTGGGGCTTGCGCCATGTGTTCGCCCACGACGCCTTGCGCCAGGCGCGTTGCATCTCGCCGCAACGGGTGGGGGACTGGCTGAACCTGCTGGGCTTCGCGCTGGAGAAACGTCGCTTCGGGTGCTATCGTCCGCCGCTTGCGTCGACCAAGTGGCAAGCCCGTCTGGCCGGCTGGGAGCGCCGCGCAGGTGCCTGGCAATTGTCGGGTGGCGGCTTCTATCTGCTAGTGGCGCGCAAGATCGTGGTTGGGTTGCGGCCAGTGCAACAGGTGCGCCGCGAGCCGATGGGCAAGCTGGTGCCGATGCCAATGGCCAAGGTCAACCGCAAGCAAAGCGACGCATGACCCTCTTTTTGAATGAATACCGAGCAACCGATGACCGATAGCGTAGAACTCTTCACCGATGGCGCCTGCAAGGGCAACCCCGGCCCTGGCGGCTGGGGCGCGTTGCTGGTGTGCAAGGGCGTGGAGAAAGAGTTGTGGGGCGGCGAACCCAATACCACCAATAACCGCATGGAGCTGATGGGCGCCATTCGCGGCCTGGAAGAACTCAAGCGCCGTTGCAACGTGCTGTTGGTGACCGACTCGCAATACGTGATGAAGGGCATCAACGAGTGGATGGTCAATTGGAAGAAGCGCGGCTGGAAGACGGCGGCCAAGGAACCGGTGAAGAATGCCGACCTGTGGCAACTGCTCGATGAGCAATGCAATCGCCATGACATCACCTGGAAGTGGGTGCGCGGTCACATCGGCCACCCTGGCAACGAGCGCGCCGACCAGTTGGCCAACCGTGGCGTGGACGAAGTGCGCGGCTACAAGCAGAGCTGATGCCGACTCACGTGTTAATATCGCGACCCTTGAATCACACTACACCGTTGAGAGCTGAACCCTGATGGCCATCCGATCTGTTGTACTCGATACCGAAACCACCGGCATGCCGGTGACCGACGGCCACCGGATCATTGAAATCGGCTGTGTCGAATTGATGGGTCGCCGCCTCACCGGGCGTCACTTCCACGTCTACCTGCAACCGGACCGCGACAGTGACGAGGGCGCGATTGGCGTCCACGGCATCACCGACGAATTCCTCAAGGGCAAGCCGCGTTTCGCTGAAGTTGCCGACGAGTTCTTCGAATTCATTAACGGCGCGCAACTGATCATCCATAACGCGGCGTTCGACGTCGGCTTCATCAACAACGAATTTGCCCTGATGGGGCAGACCGATCGCGCGGATATTTCCCAGCACTGCTCGATCCTCGACACCTTGATGATGGCCCGTGAGCGTCACCCCGGCCAGCGCAACAGCCTCGATGCCTTGTGCAAACGTTATGGCGTCGACAACTCCGGTCGTGAGCTTCACGGCGCCTTGCTTGACTCCGAGATTCTTGCCGACGTCTACCTGACCATGACCGGTGGGCAGACCAGCCTGTCTCTGGCCGGTAACGCCTCCGATGGCAGCGGTTCGGCGGAAGGCTCGGGCAACCGTCCTTCGGAAATCCGCCGGTTGCCGGCTGATCGCAAGCCAAGCACGATTATCCGGGCGAGTGAGCAGGATCTGGCCGAGCATGCGGCGCGGCTGGAAGCGATTGCCAAGTCGGCCGGCGCGCCGGCGTTGTGGTCGACCCTGACCCAGCAATAATGCAAACCTTGTAGGAGCCTGCTTGCCGGCGATGGCGCCCTTGAACCCATCGCAAGATTCAACGGCCTCATCGCCGGCAAGCCGGCTCCTACAGTGATTCACTGTGCTTTCGAAATCTTCATTCGCGTCATCGCCCCCCAGCTTCTACCCTTGAGTGCATAGCCCTCAGGACTGCAAGCACTCATGTACAAAGACCTGAAGTTCCCTGTCCTTATCGTGCACCGCGACATCAAGGCCGACACCGTTGCCGGTGACCGGGTCCGAGGCATCGCCCGGGAGCTGGAACAAGAAGGTTTCAGTATTTTTTCCGCAGTGGATTACGCCGAAGGGCGACTGGTGGCTTCTACCCATCATGGCCTTGCGTGCATGCTGATCGCCGCCGAAGGGGCTGGTGAAAATACCCACCTGCTGCAAAATATGGTCGAGCTGATCCGCCTGGCGCGGCTGCGGGCGCCCAATTTGCCGATCTTTGCGTTGGGCGAGCAAGTCACCCTGGAGAACGCACCGGCTGACGCCATGAGTGAACTCAACCAACTGCGCGGCATTCTCTATCTGTTCGAAGACACCGTGCCGTTTCTCGCGCGGCAAGTCGCGCGTGCGGCGCGCACTTACCTGGATGGCCTGTTGCCGCCATTCTTCAAGGCACTGGTGCAGCACACTGCTGACTCCAACTACTCCTGGCACACCCCCGGCCATGGCGGTGGCGTGGCCTACCGCAAGAGCCCGGTGGGGCAGGCGTTTCATCAGTTCTTCGGGGAAAACACCCTGCGCTCGGACCTGTCGGTATCAGTGCCTGAACTCGGCTCGTTGCTGGACCACACCGGCCCGTTGGCCGAAGCCGAGGCCCGCGCTGCGCGCAACTTCGGCGCTGACCACACCTTCTTCGTGATCAACGGCACCTCCACCGCGAACAAGATCGTCTGGCACTCCATGGTCGGGCGTGATGACCTGGTGCTGGTGGACCGCAATTGCCACAAGTCGGTGCTGCACTCGATCATCATGACCGGCGCCATCCCGCTGTACCTGTGCCCCGAACGCAACGAACTGGGGATTATCGGCCCGATTCCCTTGAGCGAATTCAGCCCCGAATCCATCCGCGCCAAGATCGACGCCAGCCCGCTCACCCGTGGCCGCCCGCCGAAAGTGAAACTGGCCGTGGTGACCAACTCCACCTATGACGGCCTGTGCTACAACGCCGAGCTGATCAAGCAGCAACTGGGCAACAGCGTCGAGGTGTTGCATTTTGACGAGGCTTGGTACGCCTATGCCGCGTTTCATGAGTTCTTCTCCGGGCGCTACGGGATGGGTACTTCGCGTACGCCAGACAGCCCGCTGGTATTCACCACCCACTCGACCCACAAGCTGCTGGCGGCCTTTAGCCAGGCCTCGATGATCCATGTGCAGGACGGCGGCGCACGCCAGCTGGACCGTGACCGTTTCAACGAAGCCTTCATGATGCATATCTCCACATCGCCGCAATACAGCATCATTGCCTCGCTGGATGTGGCGTCGGCGATGATGGAAGGCCCGGCCGGGCGTTCGCTGTTGCAGGAAATGTTCGATGAGGCGTTGAGTTTCCGCCGTGCCCTGGCCAACCTGCGCCAGCACATTGCTGAAGAGGATTGGTGGTTTTCGATCTGGCAGCCGCCATCAGTAGCGGGAATCGACCGCGTCGTCACCGCAGATTGGCTGTTGCACCCTGAGGATGATTGGCATGGCTTCGGCGACGTGGCCGAAGACTATGTGTTGCTGGACCCGATCAAAGTCACGCTGGTGATGCCCGGCCTCAATGCCGGCGGTGCCCTCAGCGATTGCGGAATTCCCGCAGCGGTCGTCAGCAAATTCCTCTGGGAGCGTGGCCTGGTGGTGGAAAAAACCGGGCTGTATTCTTTCCTTGTGTTGTTCTCCATGGGCATCACCAAGGGCAAATGGAGTACCTTGCTCACCGAGCTGTTGGAATTCAAGCGCAGTTACGACGCCAATGTCAGCCTGGCCAGTTGCCTGCCTTCGGTGTTTGCACAAGGGCCGGCGCGTTACCAAGGGCTGGGTTTGCGCGACCTGTGCAACCAATTGCACGGCTGTTACCGCAGCAATGCCACGGCCAAACACCTCAAGCGCATGTACACCGTCTTGCCGGAAATCGCGATGAAACCGGCGGACGCCTATGACCAGTTGGTGAGGGGCGAAGTGGAGGCAGTCTCCATTGACGCCTTGCAAGGCCGCGTCGCAGCGGTAATGCTGGTGCCTTATCCGCCTGGCATCCCATTGATCATGCCGGGCGAGCGCTTTACCGAGTCGACGCGCTCGATCATCGATTACCTGGCGTTTGCCCGGACGTTCGATAGCAGTTTCCCCGGTTTTGTCGCCGATGTTCATGGGTTGCAACACGAAGATGACGGCAGTGGTCGTTGTTACACCGTCGATTGCATCAAGGGTTAAGGATGGTTATGCAAGCTGTAATGAACCCGAAGTATCCGGGGCTCAGTGTAAGGGTTGCCGACGAAGGCTTTGATGCCTACGTGTGGGGCAGTGATTTCAGCTTTGAGGTCAGCGCCTACGGTGAGCCGCAGATGGGCAAGCGGGTCGATCAATGGCCCGTGGAACGCATCTTGCCGTACCGCAAGTGCTATGGCATCGACCCCGAAGAGTTCGCCAGTTTCCGCGATGCGCCCGACAGCGCGATCTTCATGGCCTACCTGGATGATCGCCCGGTGGGGCATATTGTGGTCAGCACCAACTGGAACGGTTTTGCCCATGTCGATGAGCTGGCGGTGGCCTTGCCTGCGCGGCGTCACGGGGTGGCGAAGGCGTTGCTGGATGTGGCGCAGTTCTGGAGTCGCAAAAAGAATCTGCCGGGCATGATGCTGGAAACCCAGAACAACAACCTCGGCGCCTGCCGTTTGTACGAGCGTTGCGGTTACGTGATGGGTGGGGTCGACCACCTGCGCTATCGCGGCATCGACCCGCAGACCCACGAAGTGGCGATATTCTGGTATCGGCTGTTCAAAAGCGAAGTCGACAAGACTTAACCCGCCAGCAGGCCCTCGGCCTTCTGCGTCACGATCTCCAGCAGCGCATTCAGCGCCGGCGAGGACGTGCCGTCCTTGAGGGTCAGCGCGTATAGGCTGACCATGATCGGCGGCGACACGGGGCACGCATCCAGCCCCGCCTCCCGTGCGCCAAAGGCGGTGAAGGGGTCAACCACCGCCAGGCCTTCTCCGGCTTCCACCATGCTGCGCATCATTTGGTAGGTCTGTACGCGCGTCTGTACCACCGGCAGCGGGCGCAGGGCCTGCAGCTTGGCATCCAGCAGGCGGCTGAGCGGGTCCTGGCCTTCCAGGCCGATCATCGATTGCCCGGCCAGGTCCTGTAGCGCGATGTATTTCTGTTTGGGCTTGAGCCAGCCATGGGGGGCGAGCAACTGCAGTTTGCCTTGGGCCAGTACCGTGCTGTGGATTTGCGGGTGTTCCGGGTCATGCAGGCTCAAACCCACATCGGCTTCGTGCAGCAGCAGGCTCCTGACAATCTCTCGGGTCGGTTGGCTCGACAGGTTACACGGTGTGTCCTGAAAGCGTCGGCGCAACGCTGCAATGCTTTGCGGTAGCAGTTGACTGGCCAAGGGCGGCGTGCAGAGGGCGCGCAGAGTGGGGGCATGATGGTGTTTCAAACGGCTGGCCAGACGTTGCACCGGCTCCAGCGCTTCATAGACGTGGGCGATTTCGGCTTGCAGTTCCAGGGTTTCCCGGGTGGCCTGGAAACGTCCACGCACACTGGCGAACAGCATGAAGCCAAGCTGCTGCTCGGCGTCCTTGAGCGCCGCTTCCACTTCGCCCACGGAAAGTTGCAACCACTCGGCGGCCAAGCCTGGGTGTCCGGTCTGCAAGATGGCCTGAATCACTTCGATATGACGTAAACGCATCGCCGGAGTCTATGTGCAGCGGGCCGGGTATTCAATAGAATGGCTGCGCTGATCATCAACGACCACAGCCGGCTACCGGCATTAACAACAAAAACAGGTCTGGTCTCATATGCCTTTACCCTCGATATGCCTCGGGGTAACGGTCAAGCAACTGCTGGTCCTGGTGACCGTCGGCTGTGTGGCTGCTTATCTCTTCGACACTCAAAGCGAAACTCCGCCGGAAAACCTGGCACTTGAAGCCTTTATCCGTTCCCAGGAGCAGGTAGTGGAGCAGGTGGGCTCGGTGCTGGGCATGGAGTTGGTCAGGCAGGTGGTCGCGCATCCCGGCTACAACTCCGCAGGCTACCAGCGTTCGCTGTATGCCGTTGACGGCGAGAGGGGGCGGCTGATGGTGACGCTGAAGAAGGTGCAGGGAGAGCAGGGCATTGAGGTCACGGAGATCCGTCGTCCGTGATCACCCCAGCCCAGTCAATGCCGTCAATGGCCAGGACTGAGCAGGTGGATAGGGCGAGATCTTATGAAGCGAGGGTGGTTTGCGATTCGCGCACAAGAATGGTGCCCGATTGGATCAATTTGAATTCGTCGCCTTCCAGTTTCTCTACACGGTCGCCAATGGCCAGCTTGTAGGTGGTGGTAGGTGCCGAGCCAGCCAGGTCGCCTTGCGCCGGGTTGGATTCCTGGAACTCATGCACCGAATACACGCGTCCTTCTGCGTCTCTGGCATGAAACTGTCCGACTAATACTGCTGCCATCTGTTTAGAACCTCTGGAGATAAACACTCGATTTGCGGTTCTGTAGACCGTCATGGAGCGGGGTAGTTTACTTACGGAATAAAAATACTATTCGCTGATATTTTCAGATGCTTCCTACGTGTCGCAGTGCCAGGCAAACGCCCGCAGGAATATCAAAACCTTCTGGTGAACACGCCGCGAAGACTCTATAACTACAAGCTCCTTTAGTCAGACGTCGGGAAACCCCAATGAGCAAGGTCTACACCGTCGCCGTCGTGGTCGGCAGCTTGAGAAAAGACTCGATCAACCGCAAGGTCGCACTGGCACTGGCCGAACTGGCCCCTGCCAACCTGAAGTTGAACATTGTGGAAATTGGCGATTTGCCGCTCTACAACGAAGACATTGACGGGGCCACACCGCCGGCAGCCTACAGTACTTTCCGCAAACAAGTGAGCTCATCCGACGCGGTGTTGTTCGTGACCCCGGAATACAACCGCTCCGTGCCCGCCCCGCTGAAGAACGCCATCGACGTCGGTTCGCGGCCATACGGCCAGAGCGCCTGGAGTGGCAAGCCGGGCGCGATCATCAGTGTGTCGCCGGGTGCGATTGGTGGGTTTGGCGCCAACCATCATCTGCGCCAGTCCCTGGTGTTCCTTGATGTGTGGTGTATGCAGCAGCCAGAAGCTTATCTGGGTGGCGCGGGCAGTGTGTTTGACGAGGCGGGCAAGGTGTCGGAAAAGACCAAGCCGTTCCTGCAGGCGTTTATCGATGCCTACGGTAAATGGGTCGAAAAACAGCACGCTTGATTTGCAACGAGATCAAATTGTGGGAGCGGGCTTGCTCGCGAAAGCGGAGCGTCAGTCGATGTATTTATCAACTGACAGCTTGCATTCGCGAGCAAGCCCGCTCCCACATTGGGTTCAGCGCAACCAGTTGGTACGCGCCAGTTCGATCACTTCATCGCCACGGCCGCTCATCACCGCCTTGAGCATATACAGGCTGAAACCCTTGGCCTGTTCCAGCTTGATGGTCGGCGGCATCACCAACTCCTGGGTCGCGGTGACCACGTCCACCAGCACCGGGCCGTCATGGGCGAGGGCGCGGCGCAGGGCCGGTTCCAGGTCTTCGGACTGCTCCACGCGAATGCCGAGGATGCCCATGGCGTTGGACATGGCGGCGAAATCCGGGTTTTTCAGCTCGGTACCGGCATCCAGATAGCCCGCAGCTTTCATTTCCATGGCAACGAACCCCAAGGAAGAGTTATCGAACACGATGACTTTCACCGGCAGTTTCAACTGCGCCAAGGAGATGAAATCCCCCATCAGCATGGCGAAACCACCGTCACCCGACATCGAGATCACCTGCCGATCCGGAAAGGCTGCCTGGGCACCAATAGCTTGGGGCATGGCATTGGCCATCGAGCCGTGGTTGAACGAACCGATCAGCCGGCGCTTGCCATTCATCTTCAAATAGCGCGCAGCCCACACGGTGGGCGAGCCGACATCGGCGGTGAAGATCGCATCGTCATCCGCCAATTCACTGAGCAGGCGTGCGACGTATTGCGGGTGAATCGGTCGATTGGCTTTCGAGGGTTGAGCGAGGTCGTCCAGCCCTTGGCGGGCTTTCTCGTAGTGCTTCAGGGAGGTTTCGAGAAAGCTGCGATCGGTCTTGCGCGTCAGGCGCGGCAGCAGGGCGCCGATGGTTTCGCTGACATCCGCGGCAATACCCAGGCCCAGTGTGGCGCGGCGGCCGAGGGCCTGCGGATTGCGGTCGACCTGAATGATCTTGGCGTCAGTGGGGTAGAACTGGCGATAGGGGAAGTCGGTGCCGAGCATGATCAAGGTGTCGCAGTCGAGCATGGCATGGTAGCCGGAGCTGAAACCGATCAGGCCGGTCATGCCTACGTCGAACGGGTTGTCCCATTCCACATGCTCTTTACCGCGCAGTGCATGCACCACGGGAGCGCCGAGGGCGTCGGCCAGGGCCACCACTTGATCATGGGCGCCGGCACAGCCGCTGCCGCACAGCAGGGTGGTTTTCTGGCTGCTTTCCAGGATCTCGGTGAGGCGTTGCAGGTCCTGTTCCGCCGGCAGCGTGCGTGGCGCATGCAAGGCTGGCCAAGGCTTTAGCTTGTCTTCCACTTCCAGCAGCGACACATCGCCCGGAATCACCACCACCGCGACGCCCCGATTGAGGATCGCCGAACGCATGGCGCGGTGCAGCACATGGGGCATCTGCTCGGGGTTAGTCACCAGTTCGATAAAGTGGCTGCATTCCTTGAACAGTTCCTGCGGATGGGTTTCCTGAAAGTAGTTCAGGCCGATCTCCGACGACGGGATCTGCGCGGCAATTGCCAGCACCGGCACATGGTTGCGATGACAGTCGAACAGGCCATTGATCAAGTGCAGGTTGCCCGGCCCGCAACTGCCAGCGCATACGGTCAGTTCTCCGGTGGCCGCCGCTTCGGCGCCGGCGGCAAAGGCAGCCACTTCCTCGTGGCGCACATGCATCCATTCGATGCTGTCCATGGTGCGCAGGGCGTCGGTGAGGCCGTTCAGGCTGTCGCCGGTCAGGCCCCAGATGCGCTTGATGCCCGCCTGTTCAAGGGTGGTCGCCAATTGCTGGGCCAGGTTGATTTTCGCCATGAAGAACTCCAATCGTCAGTGAGGTTAAAAACTGCTGATCAATAGGGGACAGTTCGATCACGGCGGATGTTCATCCTTTAATGTGAAGATTGCGTCATGGCTGCCCGGTACTGCCGGGTACGCCGCGCCAGAAACCATTGGTCGCGCACCAACGCCATGCACGGCGCAACATTGGCTTTGGGCAAATGGCCGCGGCTGAGGCGGCGCATCTGGTAGCGCACCACGGCGAGGATGGCGAGGGACGCCAGGGGTTTGCGCTTCCAGTCGATGGGCTTGAGTTGCGGATTGGGGTCGCGGCCTTCGCGCCAGCGCTGGATCAGTTGCGGCTCCAGCGTCAGGGCCGTGGCGATCCCGGCCATGGCGACGCCGCTGTCCAGCACCTGTTGCACGATGGGCAGGCGGCGAATGCCGCCGGTGACCATCACCGGCATCTTGGCGATGGTCGCCAGTTGGCTGGCGAACTCCAGGAAGTACGCCTCACGTGCCAGGGTGCGACCGTCACGTGCTTCGCCTTGCATGGCCGGCGCTTCGTAACTGCCACCGGATAACTCCAGCAGGTCGATGGGCAACGGGTTGAGCATTTCGACCACGACGCGTGCGTCGGCTTCTGCAAAGCCGCCCCGTTGGAAGTCGGCAGAGTTTAGTTTGACGGCAACACAAAACGACGGGCTGACGTTAGCGCGCACTGCACGAATCACTTCCAGCAACAGCCGCGCGCGGTTCTCCAGGGAACCGCCCCAGCGGTCGGTGCGCTGATTGCTCAGCGGGGATAGGAACTGGCTGAGCAAGTAGCCATGGGCACCGTGGATCTGCACACCGGTAAACCCGGCTTGCTCGGCCAGGCGTGCGCTGGTGGCGAAGCGCTGGATCACGTCCTGGATTTCGTCTTCGGTCATGGCCTTGGGTGTGGCAAACATCTTCGAGAAACCGCCCAGGTCGAGCGCCACGGCGGACGGTGCAATGGCTTGCTGGCGCAGGTTGGCCGGCGTCTGGCGACCTGGGTGGCTGAGTTGTACCCAGAAGTGCACGCCGTTGTCGCGCGCCACGTCGGCCCACTCGCGAAAGCTCGCCAGGTACTGCTCGTCTTCAAGGGTCACGCCACCGGGGCCGGTCATGGCGCGGCGGTCGACCATTACGTTGCCGGTGATCAACAAGCCGGGCTCGCCCTGCGCCCAAGCCTTGTACAACTGCTTCAATTCGCGCGACGGGGCCTGATTGCCATCGGCCATATTTTCTTCCATCGCGGCCTTGGCGATGCGGTTGGAGAGGACTTGACCATTGGGCAATTGCAGGGCTTCAAAGGGTGACATGGGTTGACTCCTGAGCGGGGGAGGCCTCAGGCTAAGCTTAAAGTTAACTTTAATGTCAAGCAGGGGCGGTGATGAATATTGGTGAGCTGGCAAAGCAGAGTGGGTTAGCGGCTTCGCGGATCCGCTTTTATGAGGCCGAGGGGCTTATCAGCCAGGTGGGGCGCCAGGCCAATGGTTATCGGCGTTACGCGCCGGAGGCGCTGCAAACCCTGCAACTGATCCAGAGCGCGCAACAGGCGGGGTTTACCTTGCAGGAACTCAAGGCACTGATGCCGGCGCCGGGCGAGCACAAGCGCGAAGAGTTGATCGAGGCATTGGAGCGCAAAGTCGCGCAGATCGAAGAGATGCAAGCGCAGTTGGCCCACAGCAAGGCGCAATTGCTGGGGGTGATCGAAGCGGTGCGGGCGCAGCCGGAAGGTGTGCCCTGCAGCATGGGGCAAAAGCAGGTGCTGGCGTCGGTCAAACTCAATGCGTAAAAAAGCCCTGGCATGCCAGGGCTTTTTCATACGCCAATACTCAGCGACGACGGAACAGCGGCAGCGGTTCATCCGTGGCTGCCTGGTACGTCACCGAGAAGTCCTTGAGGCTTTCCAGCGCTTCGTACGGGTCTTTGTCGGCGCGCAGGGCGAAGGCATCGAACCCGCAGCGGCGCAGGTAGAACAACTGGTCGCGCAGCACATCGCCAATCGCGCGCAGCTCGCCTTTGTAACCGTAACGGTCACGTAGCAGGCGTGCGTTGGAGTAGTTGCGGCCGTCGGTGAAGGCCGGGAAGTTCAGGGCGATGACCTGGAAGTGTTCCACGTCGTCACCGATCTCTTCGGCTTCTTCATCGGCATCCAGCCACACGCCCAGGCCGCCGTCGCGGGCCTTGAGGGCGTGGCCGTGTTCGCGCCACAGGGCCAACGGCACGATCAGGTCGTCGCAGTTGGAGATGCCGTCGAAGCTCGCGTCCTTGGGCAGCAGGTGCCAGGTTTCATCGAGGACTTCGTTGTTCTTAATGATTCGCTGCATAGACGCGCTCCTTGAACAGGTCGATGCCGATGCGCTGGTAGGTGTCGATGAAACGCTCATCTTCGGTGCGCTGTTCGATGTAGACGTCGATCAGCTTGCCGATCACCTCAGGCATGGCTTCCTGGGCGAAGGATGGGCCGAGGATCTTGCCCAGGCTCGCATCGCGGCTGGCGCTGCCACCCAGGGACACTTGGTAGAATTCTTCGCCTTTCTTGTCCACGCCCAGGATGCCGATGTGGCCGACGTGGTGGTGACCACAGGCGTTCATGCAACCGGAGATGTTCAAGTCCAGCTCGCCGATGTCGAACAGGTAATCCAGGTCGTCGAAACGACGCTGGATCGATTCGGCGATCGGGATCGACTTGGCGTTGGCCAGGGAGCAGAAATCGCCGCCCGGGCAGCAGATGATATCGGTCAGCAGGCCGATGTTCGGCGTGGCGAAACCGCCTTCGCGCAGCTCGCCCCACAGGGTGAACAACTGGCTCTGCTCAACGTCCGCGAGGATGATGTTCTGCTCGTGGGAGGTGCGCAGTTGACCAAAGCTGTAGCGCTCGGCCAGGTCGGCAACGGCGTCCAGTTGCTTGTCGGTGATATCGCCCGGTGCAACCCCGGTAGGCTTCAGCGACAAGGTTACGGCCACGTAGCCCGGCTTTTTGTGCGCCAGGGTGTTGCGGCCACGCCAGCGGGCGAAGCCTGGATGCTCTTGGTCAAGTGCTGCGAGCTCGGCGTCCTGATTGCTCAGGGCCTTGTACTCAGGGTCGACGAAGTGTTTGGCGACGCGGTGCACTTCGGCTTCGGTCAGGGTGGTCTGGCCGCCGCGCAGGTGTTCCATCTCGGCGTCGACTTTCTGGGCGAACACCTCAGGGGTCAGCGCCTTGACCAGGATCTTGATCCGGGCCTTGTACTTGTTATCACGACGGCCATAGCGGTTGTAAACCCGCAGGATCGCGTCGAGGTAGCTCAACAGGTCCTGCCACGGCAGGAACTCGTTGATAAAGGCGCCGACGACCGGAGTACGGCCGAGGCCGCCACCGACCAATACGCGGAAGCCCAGTTCGCCGGCTTCGTTGTGCACCGGCTCCAGGCCGATATCGTGCACTTCGATGGCCGCACGGTCCGAGGTCGAGCCATTGATGGCGATCTTGAACTTGCGCGGCAGGTAGGCGAATTCGGGGTGGAAGGTGGTCCACTGACGGACGATTTCGCACCAGGGGCGTGGGTCGATCAGTTCGTCGGCGGCAACACCGGCGAATTGGTCGGTGGTCACGTTGCGCAGGCAGTTACCGCTGGTCTGAATGGCGTGCATCTGCACGGTGGCCAGTTCAGCCAGGATGTCCGGCACATCTTCCAGCGCCGGCCAGTTGAACTGTACGTTCTGGCGGGTACTGATGTGGGCATAGCCTTTGTCGAAGTCGCGGGCAATCTTGGCCATCATGCGCGTCTGGCGCGACGTCAGTTGGCCATAGGGCACGGCCACCCGCAGCATCGGCGCAAAGCGCTGAACATAAAGGCCATTTTGCAGGCGCAGAGGGCGGAACTCTTCTTCGCTCAGTTCACCTGCTAGGTAGCGTCGGGTCTGATCACGGAACTGCTTGACGCGGTCCTCGATGATGCGCTGATCGTATTCGTCGTATACGTACATATAGGTCCTGTTCTCGGCAAATCTGCGCGCACGGCCGCGCACTCCCAACGGAGCCGGCGCACGATACCAGTTTGCGTTTATGCGCAAAAGTGATGTTTGAGTATATGCAAATAACCAAAATGACTAATGAGAACGGTTATCGCGATACCCACATTTGTCATGCGGGCAATCGTCGACTTTACTGTGATCGTGTCTGAACGTTATCACCGATAAAACCGACAAGAGGCGATGCGATGAGCAATTCGACAAAAGCCCGTAAACCCGACAGTACCGTGGACGCCTGGGCCATTCTGTTCTTGATAATCCTGGTGGTTGGGACTGCCGTGTTCTGGGTCAGCCACCAGTAGTCATAGATACGGACCCCTGTAGGCGCTGGCTTGCCAGCGATTGCCTCACCTCGGTTGTCAGCCACACCGCAGTGATGCTATCGCTGGCAAGCCAGCTCCTACAGTCAGGTTGGGTTTACACCCCAGCCAGGTGCAACACCAGTTGCACGATGCCAAACAGCGTCAGCGCGAACACCGCCGTAAACAAAACCCCCAGGATCACAAAGTGGCTGGGCTTGCCGTGGGTGAAATCCCGCGCGCGGTTCTTGCCGCTTTGCACGCCAAACGCGGCGGCCATGACGCTGTGGAGCATCTGCCAGAAGGTCGGTGGCTTTTGATCGTCCATGGGTCCCTCGACATCAAGTGTGTGAGGGACAGCATAGACAATCCAGCGAGGCTTAGTTGTCGTAACCCAGGTTCGGCGCCAACCAGCGCTCGGTCACGCTCAGGTCCTGGCCTTTGCGCGCGGTGTAGCTCGCCACCTGGTCCTTGTCGACCTTGCCCACGGCGAAATACTGCGCCTGCGGGTGGGCGAAGTACCAGCCGCTGACCGCTGCCGCCGGGAACATCGCGTAGTGTTCGGTGAGGAACACGCCGCTGCGACCCGCTTCCATCTCGCGTGCCTCGGGGTCGAGCAGTTGGAACAAGGTGCCTTTCTCGGTGTGATCCGGGCATGCCGGGTAGCCGGGGGCAGGGCGGATGCCGCTGTACTGCTCCTTGATCAGCGCTTCGTTGTCCAGTTGCTCGTCCTTGGCGTAACCCCAGTAGTCTTTACGCACTTGCTGGTGCAGCCATTCGGCGCAGGCTTCGGCCAGGCGGTCGGCAAGGGCCTTGACCATGATCGAGTTGTAGTCGTCGCCCGCGTCCTGGTAGGCCTTGGCGACCTCTTCGGCGCCGATGCCGGCGGTGGTGATGAAACCGCCGATGTAGTCGGTCACGCCGCTGTCCTTGGGCGCCACGAAGTCGGCCAGGGAGAAGTTCGGCTTGCCGTCGGTCTTGATGATCTGCTGGCGCAAGTGGTGCAGTTTGGCGATCGGCTGGCCGTCTTCGCCGTAGACTTCCAGGTCATCGTCCTGCACCTGGTTGGTCGGCCAGAAACCGAACACCGCACGGGCGCTGATGAGTTTTTCGTCGATCAGCTTCTTGAGCATTTCCTGGGCGTCGGCGTACAGCGAAGTCGCCGCTTCACCGACGACTTCATCAGTCAGAATGCGTGGGAATTTGCCCGCCAGGTCCCAGGAAATGAAGAACGGCGTCCAGTCGATGTACTCGGCCAGTACGTTGAGGTCAATATTGTCCAGGACCTTGGCGCCGGTAAAGGTCGGCGCTACCGGCGTGTAGGTGCTCCAGTCGAACTGCGGCTTTTTGGCGATGGCCGCCGGGTAGCTCAGGCGTTCGGTGCGGGCGCTGCGGTTTGCGGTGCGCTCGCGCACTTCCACGTATTCCTCGCGGGTACGCTCCACGAAGCCGGCTTTCAGCTCCTTGGACAGCAACTGAGTCGCCACGCCGACTGCACGCGAGGCGTCGGTGACATACACCACGGCATCGTTGCTGTACTTGGGCTCGATCTTCACCGCCGTATGCGCCTTGGACGTGGTAGCACCACCGATCATCAGCGGCAGGTGGAAGTCCTGGCGCTGCATCTCGCGAGCCACGTGCACCATCTCATCCAGGGAGGGCGTGATCAGGCCGGACAGCCCGATGATGTCGCACTTCTGCTCCTTGGCCACCTGCAGGATCTTCTCCGCCGGCACCATCACGCCGAGGTCGACAATGTCATAGCCGTTGCAACCCAGCACCACGCCGACGATGTTCTTGCCGATGTCGTGCACGTCGCCTTTCACCGTCGCCATCAGGATCTTGCCCTTGGCTTCCGGCTTGTCGCCTTTTTCCAGCTCGATGAACGGTATCAAGTGGGCCACGGCTTGCTTCATGACGCGGGCGGATTTCACCACCTGGGGCAGGAACATTTTGCCCGCGCCAAACAGGTCGCCGACGATGTTCATGCCGGACATCAGCGGGCCTTCGATCACTTCGATCGGGCGTGCAAACGACAGCCGCGATTCTTCGGTATCTTCAACAATATGCGTGGTGATGCCCTTGACCAGAGCGTGTTCCAGGCGCTTGTTCACCGGCCAGCCACGCCACTCCTCGGTCTCGGCCTCTTTTACGCTGCCGTCGCCCTTGTACTTGTCAGCGATGGCGAGGAGGGCGTCTGTGCCGTCCGGCGTGCGGTTGAGTACCACGTCTTCAACGGCGTCGCGCAACTCGGCCGGGATCTGGTCGTAGATCTCCAACTGGCCGGCGTTGACGATGCCCATGGTCAGGCCGTTGCGGATCGCATACAGCAGGAACACCGAGTGGATCGCCTCACGCACCGGGTTGTTGCCACGGAACGAGAACGACACGTTGGACACGCCGCCGGAGGTCAGCGCGTACGGCAGTTCGTCGCGGATGTAGGCACAGGCGTTGATGAAGTCGACGGCGTAGTTGTTGTGCTCTTCGATACCGGTCGCGACCGCAAAGATGTTCGGGTCGAAGATGATGTCTTCCGGTGGGAAGCCGACTTCATTGACCAGGATGTCGTAGGAGCGTTTGCAGATCTCTTTCTTGCGCGCTTCGGTGTCGGCCTGGCCGGCTTCGTCGAAGGCCATCACCACCACGGCGGCGCCGTAACGCTTGCACAGCTTGGCGTGGTGGATGAACTGCTCCACACCTTCCTTCATGCTGATGGAGTTGACGATGCCCTTGCCCTGGATGCATTTGAGGCCAGCTTCGATCACGTCCCACTTGGAGGAGTCGATCATGATCGGCACGCGGGAGATGTCCGGCTCGCCGGCAATCAGATTGAGGAAGGTCACCATGGCCTTCTTCGAATCGAGCATGCCCTCGTCCATATTGATGTCGATCACCTGGGCGCCGGCTTCCACCTGCTGCAAGGCGACTTCCAGCGCTTCGGTGTAGTTGTCCTCGCGGATCAGGCGGGCGAACTTGGCCGAGCCGGTGATGTTGGTGCGCTCACCGACGTTGACGAACAACGAGCTGCGATCGATGGTGAAGGGTTCCAGGCCCGACAGGCGGCAAGCCTTCGGGATATCCGGGATCTGGCGCGGTGCGTAACCGGCCACGGCCTTGGCGATAGCCTCGATGTGGCCCGGCGTGGTACCGCAGCAACCGCCGACAATGTTGAGGAAGCCGCTCTGGGCAAACTCTTCGATAACCTTGGCGGTTTGTGATGGCAACTCATCGTATTCACCGAATTCGTTGGGCAGGCCGGCGTTCGGGTGCGCAGAAACGTGGGTGTTGGCCTTGTTCGACAACTCTTCCAGGTACGGACGCAGCTCGCTGGCGCCCAGGGCGCAGTTGAGGCCCACGGAAATCGGCTTGGCGTGGGCCACGGAGTTCCAGAACGCTTCGGTGGTCTGGCCCGACAGCGTACGGCCGGAGGCGTCGGTGATGGTGCCGGAGATCATGATCGGCAGTTCGATGTTCAACGCTTCGAACACACCTTGCACGGCAAAGATCGCGGCCTTGGCGTTGAGGGTGTCGAAGATGGTCTCGATCAGGATCAGGTCGGCGCCGCCTTCGATCAGGCCTTGGGTGGCCTCGGTGTAGTTTTCCACCAGTTCATCGAAGGTCACGTTGCGGTAGCCGGGGTTGTTCACGTCGGGTGACAGCGAGCAGGTGCGGCTGGTCGGGCCGAGCACGCCGGCGACGAAACGCGGCTTGGCCGGGTTTTCGGCGGTCTTGGCGTCGGCAATCTTGCGCGCCAGGCGTGCGCCCTCTACGTTTAGTTCATAGGCCAGTTCTTCCATGCCGTAGTCGGCCATGGAGATGCGCGTGGCGTTGAAGGTGTTGGTTTCGAGGATGTCGGCGCCAGCATCCAGGTAGGCTTTTTCGATGCCACCGATCACGTCGGGCCGGGTGAGCACCAGCAGGTCGTTGTTACCCTTGACGTCGCTTGGCCAATCGGCGAAGCGTTTGCCACGGTAGTCATTTTCCTCAAGCTTGTAGCTCTGGATCATCGTGCCCATACCGCCGTCGAGGATCAGGATACGTTCCTTGAGGGCTTGATGAAGGGCTTGCAGACGAACGCTACGATCGGACATGGGACTACTCTGGTCAGGCATTTCGGAGGGCGTGAATCATAACAAACCTGTGCCGATTTAGAGCATGCGCAGTTTTTGCATGAATATCGTTCATGTTGGGTGGGGGCGTGGCCCGGTAGAATCACCGGCAAATTTTCAGCGTACGTATTGAATCGGGACCGGATACATGTCACTTCGCCTCATCACCAGTGCCGTCCTGGCACTGGTCGCCTGCATTGCGCAGGCCGACGGACCCGCCCCGGCGATTTCGTACACCCGCGACATTCAACCGATCTTCACCGAGAAATGCGTGGCTTGCCATGCCTGCTATGACTCCGCCTGCCAACTGAACCTGGGCAGCGCCGAAGGCGTGGCGCGCGGTGCGAGCAAAGTACCGGTCTACGATGGCGAGCGCAGCCAGGCAACGCCGACCACTCGGCTGTTCTATGACGCTTTCGGCAAGCAGGCCTGGCAGCAGAAGGGCTTTTACTCAGTATTGGATGCACAGGGCAGCCAGGCTGCGCTGATGGCGCGCATGCTGGAGTTGGGTCATAACGCACCGCTGCAACCCAACGCCAAGCTGCCCGAAGACATCGTACTGGGCCTGAACCGCGAGAACATGTGCGCCATGCCCGGCGAGTTCAATGCCTACGCGGGTGCCCATCCCAAGGAAGGCATGCCGCTGGCGGTCACCGGCCTGACGGACCAGCAGTACCAGACATTGCAACGCTGGCTCGCGTCCGGCGCGCCTATCGATGAACAAGGCTT
This sequence comes from Pseudomonas sp. MYb541, assembly GCF_037479595.1. Lineage (NCBI taxonomy): Bacteria > Pseudomonadati > Pseudomonadota > Gammaproteobacteria > Pseudomonadales > Pseudomonadaceae > Pseudomonas > Pseudomonas sp. MYb541. Next base: position 28,541 of record NZ_JBBGYS010000019.1, read on the forward strand.
GGCGCCCAGCGCCAAGGAAGCGCTGCAGGTACAGCAGTGGGAAAACCTGCTCAACCAGCCCGGGGCCAGGGAAAGCCTGGTAGCGCGCTGGTTGTTCGAGCATTTGTTCCTCGCCCATATCTACTTCGAAAACGGCGAGCCGGGGCATTTCTTCCAGTGGGTGCGCTCGCGTACGCCGAGCGGGCAGCCGATTGACCTGATCGCAACTCGCCGCCCGAACGATGACCCAGGCACCCAGGTTTACTACCGCCTGTGGCCGGTGCAGGGCGTGATCGTGCATAAAACCCACATCACGTACCCGCTCAGCGCCGAGAAAATGGCTCGCATCAAAGCGCTGTTCTACGCCGGCAACTGGCAGGTCAACGCCTTGCCTGGCTACGGACCGGGCCGTCGTGCCAACCCCTTCGAAACCTTCGAGGCGATTCCAGCCAAGGCGCGTTACCAGTTCATGCTGGACAACGCCGAGTACTTCGTACGCACCTTTATTCGTGGGCCCGTGTGCCGTGGGCAGATCGCCACGGACGTGATCCGCGACAATTTCTGGACCCTGTTCCAGGACCCGGACCATGACCTCTACATCACCGATGCGCGTTATCGCGGCCAGGCCACGCCGTTGCTGGCCATGCCGGGGCAGAACGATGACGTAGGCAGTGTGCTGATCCTGTGGCTCGCTTACCGTGACAAGCGTAATCAATACGAAGCGCTGCGCCGTGACAACTATGCGGACGTTCTCGCGCCAAGCTGGTCGTCGCTGTGGGCCGGGAATGACAACGCCTTGCTGAGCATTTTCCGCCACTTCGACAGTGCCTCGGTGACCAAGGGCTTGATTGGTGAAGTGCCGCAGACGATGTGGCTGTTTGACTATCCGTTGCTGGAGCGCACCTATTATCAGTTGGCGGTGAATTTTGATGTGTTCGGCAATGTGTCGCACCAAGCCCAGACCCGCTTGTACTTCGACCTGATCCGCAACGGCGCCGAGCAGAACTTCCTGCGCCTGATGCCCGCAGACTCCCGCGAAGACTTCCTCGATGACTGGTATCAGAACAGTGGCAAGCTCAAGTTGTGGTTGGACTATGAGGCGATTGATGACGACAAGCCCACCGGCTTGCATCTGAGCGAAAACGATCCGAAGCGCGACTTTGCCAACCAGTTGCTCACGCGTTATGGCGATTTGAATGTCAGCCCGGACCCGATCAACCGCTGCACTGGCGCCTATTGCTCCCGTGATGGTATCGACCCGGCGTTGCAGGATGCCGAGCAAGCGCTGAGCCGCCTGACCTCACGCCCGGCCGCCGGGCTCAAGGTTATCGATCTATTGCCTGAAGCGACGATGCTGCGGGTTGAGACTGCCAGCGGTAAGCGTGTGGTCTACAGCATGTTGCGCAATCGTGCTCACAGTAATGTGGCGTTTCTGTTGGGTGAGGCTTATCGCTATCAGCCGGGCCTGGACACAGTGACCATCTATCCGGGTGTGTTGAGCAGCTATCCGAACTTTATGTTCAATATTCCGGCGCAGGAAGTGCCGGAGTTTGTGGCTGAAATGGAGCGGGCCAAGGATGCCAAGCGGTTTGAGAAGGTTGTGGATCGTTGGGGTGTGCGGCGTAGTCATCCGCTGTTTTGGCAGTATTTCCATGATTTGTCGGAGTACATTCGAGAGACTACGCCGGTTGAGGAGGGGGTGTTGGATATGAATCGGTATGAGAATTTGTGAGGGTTTTTTGGAGTGAATATCCGTTATTTGGGTGATGGCTGGTATTGGTTCCGCCCTTACGGCGGGTCACTTTCGAAAAGCCGGAATGCCGGCCCAGTCGAAAGTAACCAAAGCGCTCTTGCCCCAACACTCGGCACCTCGCCTAGGCTCGGTGTGCCCGAACGAAGGCTTGAATCCGTGGGCCGCCGCGATGGGCCATCCTTGGCCCAGCGCGGCTAACCCGGCGTCCTGCCGGGTTACCCACGGATTCAAGCCTGCGTTCGGCCAGCGTGTTTGACGGGGCGCCTCAGATCAAAATCAAGATCAAGAGCGACTCGCTTCGCATCGTAGATACGTTGGTGTGTATCCCGTTTTTTTGCATCATCGTTGACGACCATCGCGGGCAAGCCCGGCTCCCACAGGGAAATGCGCAGGCTTCAACGATTCGGTCGGCTACTAGGCCGCCGCGCTTTGCTTTTGATCGTGATCTTGATCTTAGGCGCCCCCCAAATCACTGTCGGATTACGGGCATACCGAGCCTAGGCGAGGTACCGAGTGTTGGGGCAAGAGCGTTTTGCTTACTTTTGACTGGGCCGGCATTCCGGCTTTTCAAAAGTGAGCCGCCGTAAGGGCGGAACCATAGGTGGCCGTTACCCAAATAACGGATATGTACCCAACCCAACCCAAACAGCACGTACATCCAATTTTCCCCACCCCAACCCCCGCAAACTCCCTCATCGCTGAAACATCAAGGCAGAGGACCACGCCATGGACCCAGCAACAAAACCAACCCCCGACGAAGTCGTCACCCTGGTGGTCAAACACCTGATCAAACCAGGCCGAGAAACCGACTACGAAGCCTGGCTACGCCGCATCGTACGCATCGCCGGCGCACGCCCAGGCCACCTCGGTGTCGACGTGGTGCGCGGCAAGCAAGGCAGCCTGGCCCTGTTCACCTGCGTATTGCGCTACCGCTCCACCGACGACCTGGAAACCTGGCTCGACTCCCCCGAGCGCAAAACCCTGATCGCCGAAGCCACCCCCATGCTCGCCGACGGCGACAACACCGAAATCGGCGCGGTCAACGAATTCTGGTTCAACCCCGAAACCCCAAACGCCGCCAAGCCACCGCGCTGGAAGCAGGCAGTAGTCACGCTGTTCGTGATCCTGCCGCTGACCCTGCTGGTGCCGATCATCTGGGGCCCGGTGCTGCGTCTGCATCCGTTCCTCTCCAACTACGTGGTCGCCACTTTCCTGGTAACCCTGACCATCGTCCTGCTGGTGGTCTACCTGCTGATGCCGGCGGCCACCCGCCTGTTCGCTCCCTGGCTCGAAGCCTCCGTAAAGGAAACCCTATGAACGCCGACCTGATTCTGTTCAATGGCCAGTTCCACACCGTGGACCGTGAAAACCCCCGCGCCACGGCCGTCGCCATCCACCAGGGGCGCTTCGTCGCCGTGGGCACCGACGGTGAAGCCATGGCCCTGCGCGGGAGCGGTACCCAGGTCATCGACCTCATGGGCCGCACCGTGATCCCCGGCCTCAACGACTCGCACTTGCACCTGATCCGTGGCGGTCTGAACTACAACCTGGAACTGCGCTGGGAAGGCGTGCCGTCACTGGCCGATGCCTTGCGCATGCTCAAGGACCAGGCCGACCGCACACCGACGCCGCAATGGGTCCGCGTGGTCGGCGGCTGGAACGAATTCCAGTTCGCCGAAAAACGCATGCCGACCCTGGAAGAACTCAACCAGGCCGCACCGGATACGCCTGTATTTGTGCTGCACCTGTACGACCGCGCCTTACTCAACCGCGCCGCCCTGCGTGTGGCCGGCTACACCAAGGACACGCCGAACCCGCCGGGCGGCGAGATCGTGCGTGACAGCAACGGCAACCCCACCGGTATGCTGGTAGCGCGACCCAACGCGATGATCTTGTATTCGACCCTGGCCAAGGGCCCGAAACTGCCGCTGGAATACCAGGTCAACTCGACCCGCCAGTTCATGCGTGAACTCAATCGCCTAGGCCTTACCAGCGCCATCGATGCCGGCGGTGGTTTCCAGAACTACCCCGATGACTACGCGGTGATCGAGCAGTTGGCCAAGGACGAACAGTTGACGGTGCGCATCGCCTACAACCTGTTCACCCAGAAGCCCAAGGAAGAACTCAGCGATTTCAAGAACTGGACTGGCAGCGTCACCCTGCATCAGGGCGATGACTACCTGCGCCACAACGGCGCCGGCGAGATGCTGGTGTTTTCGGCGGCCGACTTCGAAGACTTCCTTGAGCCGCGCCCGGACCTGCCGTTGACCATGGAGCAGGAGCTGGAACCGGTGGTGCGTCACTTGGTGGAGCAACGCTGGCCGTTCCGTTTACACGCGACCTATGACGAATCCATCTCGCGCATGCTCGACGTGTTCGAAAAGGTCAATCGCGACATTCCGTTCAACGGCCTGCCGTGGTTTTTCGACCACGCTGAAACCATCACGCCGAAAAACATCGAGCGGGTGCGGGCGCTCGGTGGTGGTATCGCGATCCAGGACCGCATGGCGTTCCAGGGCGAGTACTTCGTTGAGCGTTACGGCGCCAAGGCGGCCGAAGCCACGCCACCGATCAAGCGCATGCTCGCCGAAGGCGTGCCGGTCGGCGCGGGCACTGACGCTACGCGGGTGTCGAGCTACAACCCTTGGACCTCGCTGTACTGGATGGTCAGCGGTCGCACCGTTGGCGGCCTGGAGCTGCACGCCGAAGGCCTGCCGCGCCTGACGGCGCTGGAACTGTTCACCCACGGCAGCGCCTGGTTCTCGTCCGAGCAAGGCAAGAAGGGCCAGATCAAGGTTGGCCAACTGGCGGACGTCGCGGCGCTGTCGGCGGACTTCTTCAGTGTCGATGAAGAAGCCATCAAGTGGATCGAATCGGTGCTCACCGTGGTCGGCGGCAAGGTGGTCTACGGCGCCGGTGACTTCGAAGATTTCGCACCGCCCCGCGTGCCGGTGCTGCCGGACTGGTCGCCGGTGGTCAAGGTGCCGGGTCACTGGCGGCCGAGTTCGCCGTTGCAGGCTCAGGTTCACCAGTGCAGAGGCCCGTGTGGCGTGCATTCCCACAGCCATGAAAAGGCGCGGCTTTCCAGCGTGCCGGTCAGCGACTTCCAGGGATTCTGGGGTGCGTTTGGCTGCTCGTGTTTTGCTTTCTGATCAAACCCCCGAAGGAGTTAACCCATGACTTACAAACGTTTGAACAAAGATGACGCCGTTGTCCTGTTGGTCGATCACCAGACCGGCCTGATCTCACTGGTCCAGGACTTCTCCCCGAACGAATTCAAGAACAACGTGCTGGCCCTGGCTGACGTAGCGAAGTTCTTCAAGCTGCCGACCATCCTCACCACCAGTTTTGAAAGCGGCCCTAACGGCCCACTGGTGCCCGAGCTGAAAGAGCTGTTCCCGGACGCGCCATACATCCCGCGTCCTGGCCAGATCAACGCCTGGGACAACGAGGATTTCGTCAAGGCGGTCAAGGCCACCGGCCGCAAGCAGATCATCATTGCCGGCGTGGTGACGGATGTGTGCGTTGCGTTCCCGACCCTGTGCGCCCTCGATGAAGGCTTCGAAGTGTTCGTGGTCACCGACGCCTCCGGCACCTTCAACGAAACTGTGCAACAGGCCGCCTGGGCGCGCATGACAGCAGCCGGTGCCCAATTGGTGAACTGGTTCTCCGTGGCCTGCGAGCTGCAAGTGGACTGGCGCAACGACATGGAAGGCCTGGCCAACCTGCTGTCGCCGCGCATTCCCAACTACCGCAACCTGATGAACAGCTACTCGGCGTTCACCGCCAAGTAAGCTTCGCCACGGAACACCGCTGAACCCTGTGGGAGCCGGGCTTGCCCGCGATGGCGGTGTGTCAGTTGACAGCAATGTTGGCTGACACACCGCCATCGCAGGCAAGCCAGCTCCCACATTTGATTTGTGGTGTGGCGACATACCCGTTATAAAAACCGCAAATGTCCACCGAGAAGCGACAATGAACCCCTTCGAAGACATGCGTCTGTTCTGCCAGGTCATGGAATCCGGCAGTTTCACCGCCGCCGCCGAGCAACTGGGCCTGTCCAAGCAGTTCGTCAGCCGCCGCCTGATCCAGCTGGAAGACCGCCTCGGCGTGCGCCTGCTCAACCGTTCCACGCGCCGTCTGGATGTCACGCCACTCGGCCAGAGTTACTACGAATCCGCCTTGCGCCTGCTCGGTGAAGTCGAGCAAGTGGAGCAGGGCATCGCCGGGCAGAACAGCGAACCGCGCGGCACCATCCGCCTCAGCGCGCCGTTGTCGTTTGCCATGGCGCACCTGGGCTGCCTGTTGCCGCTGTTCCTGCAGCGCTATCCCCAGGTGTCGGTGGAGGTTGACTTGAGCGACCGCCCTGTGGACCTGATCGGCGAAGGCTACGATCTGGTGCTGCGCATCGGCACCCTGGAGGATTCCACCTTGATTGCGCGCCGTATCGCCAGCATCCCCCGGGTGTACTGCGCCAGCCCCGACTACCTGGCCCTGCGCGGCACACCGCAAAAACCCGAAGACCTTGCTGACCACGACTGCCTGCCCTACGGCCATGGCCGCCAGGTGCAATGGCGTTTCAAAGGCAAGCTACAGGCGCTGAACGTGAGCGGGCGTATGCGCGTGAACAACGGCGATTTGCTGCGCGACACCGCCGTCGCCGGCTTGGGTGTGACCTACCTGCCGACCTTTATCGTCGGCGATGCGTTGAAGGACGGCCGCCTGGTTACTCTCTTGGACGAGTTCGCTCCCGAGGCGTTGACCCTGTCGGCGGTGTACCCGCAACACCGGCAAAGCTCGCGGCCGGTCCAGGCGCTGGTGGAGTTCCTGCGCGAACGCCTGGCTAGCGGCTGTTGAACAGTTGGCGGATCAGGTTGGGCGTGCTGCCGGTCCAGCGCTTGAATGAACGGCGAAAGTTCGCTGCGTCGTTGAAGTTCAGGTACGCCGCCACTTCGTCATTGCTGTAGCCCTTGACCTGATACAGGTGCAGCGCCACTTGCTTGCGCACACGGTCGACCTGTTGCTGAAAGCCGGTGTCGTGTTTGTGCAGCTTGCGCTTGAGGGTCGCCGGGCTCATGGCGAAGGCCTGCGCGGCGTGTTCCAGGCTTGGCGGCTGGCGCACCTGCTCGCGCAGGTAGTCGTAGAGACAATCCAGAAAACTGCCGGTGAAACCCAGCTGTTCGATCTGCTCGCGGGCTTGTTGGCGCGCTACCTGGCCGGCGGTGGCCGAGGCGCCCGGCCAGGCGCGGGTGAGGTGTTCGCGCGGGATGCTCAGCATGTCCAGCGGCCGCTCGAAACGCGTGTCTTCCCCCAGGTGCACCCAGTATTGCTCGACATAGCGCGGCTCGGCATGGCTAAAGCTGGCGGTCCACGGCAGGCGTTCGCCGCTGAGCCATTGGCTCATGGCAACCAGTGAGGTCATGCTGGCTTCAAGCAAGAAGCGCCAGTGCTCGCCGGCGCCGCAACTGTCCAGCCAATACAGATAGGCGTGGTGCTCATCCAGCTCCAGTTGCAGGGTGACCAGCGGGCTGAGCAACACCTGTTGCTGGATCAGGATATCCAGGGCCTGGTGCAGGTTCTGTGCATGGCCCAACGCATGACTGGCGGCGCCGTAATAACCGGGCAACAGGCGTTGGCCAAACAGAAAACTGCTGTCGTCTGCGTCGAGCAGTTTGCGGCTGTTGCCGATCAAACCCAGGAACTGCTGCGGGCTTAGCCGCGCCGTGCCGGCCAGGATGTCTTCGTGGAACAAGCCGGTGCCGCGCAGCAGGCGGTGGCTGTCGATGTCCCGGGACAGGGCCAGGTCGATCAACGTGGCCGGTTGATAGTGCCCGGGGATGAAGCGGCTGTCGGCCTCGTACCAGCTGGTTTTAACGGCCATTTCAGGCACTTTTCGCCAGGGGTTGCTTGGCCCTGGCCAGGGCCAGGTTGAGGCGCTTGAGCAAGTCGTGGGGTGGCTCGTTCAGGGCCATGACCACGGCGGTGGTCGCCGCCAGTTGCAGGCGCTCACCGTGCAGCCGGGTCTTGTGGGCCAGGCCGCGCACGGCCTGCTGCAACTCTAGCGCCAGCTCCTTGGCCTGGCGCTCGCCAGTATTGGGCAGCAGCACCACAAACCGGTCACCGGCCAGGCGGCACAGCAGGTCCTGACGGCGCAGGTTGAGCAACAACAAATGGCTGAGCGCCTGCAACACCGCATCGCCTTCGGCATGCCCGTAGGCTTGGTTGATGGCGGCGAAGTTGTCCAGGTCCAGGGCCAGCAGCGACAGCGGTTGTTGCTGCGCGTGGCTGTCTTGCAGGCTGTCGGCCAACTGGCGCTTGAGGTAGTCGGCACCGGCCAGCGGCGTGAGTTTGTCGAACAGCCGATGCTCGCGGAACAGCCGCTCGCGCTTTTCCATCTGCGCGCTGATCGCCAGTTGCTCGCGGTGCCAGTGGTAGATGCCGATGGTCAGCAGGATCATGCCCACCGGCATCGGCCCGGACTCCAGCCAGTGATCCCAGGTAATGCTGTCGGGCAGGCGGATGAACTCATCGAGGCTGTCGATCCACCAGGAGAAGAAAATGCACGACAGCCCTAGCGCCAGGTAGTTGGTGACGCGCCCGGCGGGGCGGCTTTTCAGCACCAGGCCCAGCCAGACCAGCGCCAACAGCGCGGAGCCGCCTTCGCCGAAGATGTCCAGCCACACCCATTCGCTGACGCTCTTCAACTCGCCACAGGCCAGGTGCAGGATCAGCCCGAGGTTGGCGGCGATCAGCAACAGGGAGAGTTTCCAGCGGTGGGGTTTGAGCACGGAAAACATGGCCGCGAGTCCTTGGGCAAAAAAGCGATGGGCGCCAGCACAGCAGATGGATGTGACGGTTGCGTGACGGTGGGGAGGGGTCGAATCAGCTCATGGCATACACCCGATCCCCGGCCAAACACAGAACAAATGTGGGAGCTGGCTTGCCTGCGATAGCGCTGGGTCAGGCAATCGAGCTTTAACAGACAGACCGCTATCGCAGCGATGCGGCGGCCCGACAAGCCAGCTCCCACACTTTAAGCCGAGGTCAATTCAGCTCATTTGTTCGCTTAAAACCGCTCAAAACCCCGGTTTACGGGGTTTTCAGGCGACCCCTGTCACAGAACCGTCATCCCCCACCCCTAGCGTGCCCTCCCAGTTGCCGGGCCTCTTGCCTGGCGCCAACGGATTCTTGGGGAGGATTGCATGTACAAGCGCACCGGGCTCGTCGGCTTCACGCTTACTGCCTTGGCCCTGGCGATGGCCAGCGAGCGGCTTTCGGCGGCCGAAGTGGCCAACACCGAGCACGTCGAGGTGGTCGGCCAGGCGGCAGCCATTGATCAGGCGCTCAAGGAGCAACGCAGCGCCGACAGCATCAAGAGCGTGGTGCATGCCGACGGCGTGGCCCAGTTGCCGGATGAAAACGTCGCTGAGGCGGCGCAGCGCCTGCCAGGCATCAGTGTGGAGCGCGACCAGGGCGAAGGGCGCTTTGTCAGCGTGCGTGGCCTTGGCCCGGACCTCAACAGCGTGACCATCAACGGCACCCTGGTGCCGGCCCCGGAAAGCGCACGCCGCGCCGTGGCCCTCGATGTACTGCCTTCGGAGCTGGTGCAGTCGCTGTCGGTGATCAAGACCCTCACGCCGGACATGGACGCCAACTCCCTCGGCGGCACCGTTGATGTGCAGAGCCTGTCGGCCTTCGACCATAAGGGGCTGTTCTACACCGGCAGCACCGAGGCCAGCTACGACAAAAACACCCACCAGACCAGCCCGAAATTCTCCGGTGCCGCCAGTAACCGTTTCAGCCTCGGCGACGGCATCGACAATTTCGGCGTGGCCGCTGCACTCAGCTGGCAGAAGCGTGACTTCGGCTCGGACAACGTCGAGACAGGCGGCGCCTGGGACTTCACCAACGGCGCCAAGCTCAATGAATTCGAGCAACGTGACTACGACATCAGCCGAGAACGTGCCGGTGGCGGCCTGAACTTCGACTACAAGCCCGATGACCTCAGCAGCTACTACCTGCGCACCCTCTACAGCCGCTACAAAGACACCGAGACCCGCAACTCCACCAGCCTCGAATTTGCCGACCCCCAAGCGCCCGGCGAGCTGGGCGATGCCGAGGCCAAACGCAAGCTGAAGAACCGCGAAGAAACCCAGGAAATCCAGTCCTACGTATTCGGCGGCGAGCGCATGCTCGGCCTGTGGACCCTGAGCGGCCAGGCCGGCTACAGCCAATCCAGCGAAGACAGCCCGGCGCACATCGCCGGTGCCACATTCGACGGCGGCGACTTTGCCAACAGCGGCTTCTACGACAAGGACAAGCCACGTCCGATCATTGGCAGCGGCTTCTACGACGCGCGCAACTTCACCCTCGACAAGGTCGACTGGGAAAAACAGAACACCCAGGACACCGAGAAAAACCTGCGCCTGGACCTGGCCCGTGACTATGACCTGAGCGGCTATGCCTCCCAGGTGAAGTTCGGCGGCAAAGTCAGCCGTCGCAACAAGGACAACGACCTGGAGGCCTGGGTCTACAAAGACTTCGACACCCTCGGCTTTACCGACGACCAGCTCAACCTCAGCCAGTTCCAGAAAGGCAACGTCGACTACCGCCTGGGCAACTACGGGCCGGGCATCAGCCCCAGCAGCATCAAGCAGTTGATCGGAGGCCTCAACGCCGCGGACTTTTATGACGAGACCGAATCCCGGGTCAACGACTTCACCATCCGTGAAGACATCAACGCCGGTTACCTGATGAACACCATCGACATCGACGACTGGCGCTTTATCGCCGGCCTGCGCTACGAGGGCACCGAATTCGAAGCCAAGGGTACCGGCGCCACGGACGGGGTGTTCACACCCACCGAGACCAAGCGCCGCTACCATCATTGGCTGCCCGGCCTGCATGCGCGCTACCAGATCGACAAGAACACCCAGGTGCGCGCGGCCTGGACCAAATCCGTGGTGCGTCCGACCTTTGGCCAATTGGCGCCAGGGTTCGTGATCGACGATGACGAAGCCACCTTCGGCAACCCGGACCTCAAACCCCTGGAGTCGAGCAACCTGGACCTGGGCATCGAGCATTTCATGGGCCGTGCCGGTACGGTCTCCGCATTTGTGTTCTACAAGGACATCAAGAACTTCGTCTACAACACCGACCTGGCGGGCACCGGGGCCTGGACCAACTTTTCCGAGGCGCATACCTACGCCAACGGCGACAGCGCCAAGCTCTACGGCCTGGAACTGGCCTACTCACAGAAATTCGATTGGCTGCCGGCACCGTGGAATGGCCTGCTGGTCGGTGCCAACACCACATTCAGCCGTTCCAGTGCTGACATCGAAGGCTTCGACAGCGCCAGCGGCGCGAATCGCAAGCGCAACATCAGCCTGCCCAATCAGTCGGACACCGTCGGCAACCTGATGCTCGGTTGGGAGAACGACAAGCTCAGCCTGCGCCTGTCGGCCAACTACAAATCAGCCTACCTCTTTGAGCTGGCCTCGATCAACGACAAAGCCCACGACCTGCACGTCGACGCGCAGACCTTCGTCGATTTCAGCGCGCGCTATTCGCTGACCAAGAACCTGCAAGTCAGCTTCGAGGCCCAGAACCTCACCGATGAGTCGTACTTCGTCTACACCGGCCACCGCAGCTACAACGGCCAGTACGAAGAGTACGGCCCCACCTACAAGCTGGGCCTGACCTTCACCCATTTCTAAGCACCAACCCCGATTTGAATGTGGGAGCTGGCTTGCCTGCGATGCAGACACCTCGTTGTTTCAGGCAGACCCCGTCGATGCCGTCGCAGGCATGCCCGCTCCCACAGTAGATCTCCAGTGTTTTCAAAGGATTTGTTTGTTCATGAGAATTTCCAAGTTGTATTTGCTGATCGCTCTAGCAACCTGTGGTCAAGCCATGGCCGCCGACCTGGCGCTGGTCCCTTGGGCGCCAAACCTGAATGCCGAAGCGGTGGCCTTCCTACCTGGAGGCACCCAGCGCCTGGCCGCCAGCACCCGCGACGGCCTGCAACTGCTCGACAGCAAAGGCGCGGAACTGGCCAGCTTCAAAGGCAGCTTCAGCAGCCTCGACACCCGTGCTGCCGGTGCCCAGACGCTCGTGGCCAGCCTCGACAACGACCGCCAACAGGCGCTGCTGATCAGCCTCGATGCGTCCACCAAGACCTTTGGCCAGCCCCTGTACGTGCCCACCCGCGACTACCCGGTGAACGGCCTGTGCCTGTATCGCGATGGGGCATCAAACCTGTTTGTGTTCCTGGTGGGCGAAGAGGGCAAGGGCGAGCAATGGCTGGTGGGCAATGGTTCAACGCTGTTAAGCAACCCTCAGCGCGTGCGCGGTTTGCCGCTGCCGCCGTCGGCACAGTTCTGCCAGGTGGATGACGCGACCCAACAGTTGCTGGTCAATGAAGAAAACGTCGGCTGGTGGGCCTACCCGGCACACCCTGAGGCGGATGTGAAACGCACCCCGCTGGCGCTGTTCGACAACCCCAAACGCGAGGCTGGCGCCATGGCGCTGGTGCCGGGCGGGGTGGTGACGCTGGATCCTAAGGCGGCCCAACTGCATCTGTTTCAGCAAACCGGCGAGCGCTGGGTTGAACAGGGCAGCCTGACGCTGCCGGGCTTGAAAGAACCGGAGCAACTGAGCGTCAGCGGCCAGCACGTGCTGGTGCGGGATGACGACACCGGCAGGCTCTACCAGGGCAAACTCGACTGGAAGGCAACGCCTGTGGCCGCGGAGCCGGTAGTGCCGGAAGTCGCCGCCCTGCGCCAGACCGACCCGGTCGGTCGCCAGGGGGATGCGGCGGATGACCCGGCTATCTGGATTCACCCCGAACAACCCGCCAAAAGCCGCGTGCTCGGCACCAACAAAAAGCAAGGCCTGCTGGCCTATGACCTCGACGGCAAGCTGCTGCAGGAGCTGGCGGTCGGTCGCCTGAATAACGTTGACGTGCGCGCCAACTTCAAGCTCGGCGCGCAAACAGTCGACCTCGCCGTGGCGAGCAATCGCGATCACAACAGCCTGAGCCTGTTCAGCATCGACCGCCAGAGCGGCGAGTTGCGTGAAGCGGGTGAAGTGCCGACGCCGCTCAAGGAAATCTACGGCATTTGCCTGTTCCAGCCCGCCAGCGGCGAGATCTACGCGATCGCCAATGGCAAGGACGGCACCTTCCTGCAATACCGCCTGAGTGCGCCGGACGGCCGGGTGCAGGGCGAACTGGTGCGCCAGTTCAAAGTCGACAGCCAACCCGAGGGCTGCGTGGCCGATGACCAGCGTCAGCGCTTGTTCATCGGTGAAGAAGATGTCGGCGTCTGGGCGGTGGATGCCCGCGCCGACCAACCCGCCACGCTCACCAGCGTGATCAAGGTCGGTCCGCAGTTGCATGCGGATGTCGAGGGCTTGGCGTTATACCAGAGCAAGGAACGCGACTACCTGGTGATCTCCAGCCAGGGCAATGACAGCTACCTGGTGTTGGATGCCGAGCCGCCGTTCGCCACCCACGGCGCCTTTCGTGTCGGCCTGAACGCGGCAGCAGGGATCGATGGCGCTTCGGAAACCGACGGTCTGGAAGTGACTGCCATGAACCTCGGCGGGCCCTGGAGCAAGGGCATGTTGGTGGTGCAGGACGGCCGCAAGCGCATGCCCGAGCAGACCCAGAACTTCAAGTTCGTGCCGTGGGCCGAGGTGACCCGCGCATTGAAATTGCCGTAGGCGTCATCACCCGGTCATCACTTTTTAATCGAATAGGAGCTTAGCCATGCACGCGACGATGGAACATATGACGATCTGGGGTTTGATCAGTGACGCCAGCCTGTTGGTCAAGGCCGTGATGGTCACGCTGCTGCTGGCGTCCTTGCTCAGCTGGTACCTGATCATCCAGCGCGCCAGTGTGTTGCGCCGCCTGGAGCGCCAGTTGAAGGGTTTTGTACTGCGCTTTCGTAGCGCTGCGGACTTGCAGCCGCTGCACCGCGAAACCGTGCAAGCGGGCGAGGGCGGCATTGCGCCGATCTTTATCGCGGGAGTGCAGGAATACCAGCACCTGCTGGGCCACGATCCGGCCGTGCTGGAAGGTGTCGAGCGCGCCTTGCAGGTGGCGATCACCGAGCAGGAAATCGAGCTGGAAAAGGGCCTGCAGTTCCTGGCGACCGTGGGTTCGGTCAGCCCCTATATCGGCTTGTTCGGCACCGTGTGGGGCATCATGAATTCCTTTATCGGTTTGTCCCAGGTGCAGCAGGCGACGTTGTCGACGGTAGCGCCGGGCATTGCCGAGGCACTGATCGCCACTGCCATCGGCTTGTTCGCGGCGATCCCGGCGGTGATCGCCTATAACCGCTTCGCGGCACGTGGCCAGACACTATTGACCCGCTACTACGCCTTCGGCAACGAACTGCAAGTGCGCCTGCACCGCACCTTGCGCGGTACGCCGATCAACCTGGCCGTGGCCGCCTGAACAAGGAGCAAACCGATGTTGACCAGGCCGCAACGCAAGCACGGGCCCAAGGCCGAGATGAACGTGGTGCCCTACATCGACGTGATGCTGGTGCTGCTGGTGATCTTCATGGTCACCGCGCCGATGCTGACCCAAGGCGTAAAAATCGAGCTGCCCAAAGTCGCCGCCGAGGCACTGGCCACCGACACGCGCCAGCAGATCCTCACGCTGTCGGTGAAGGCTGACGGCGGCTACTACTGGAACCTGGGCGGCGAACTCGATACCACGCACCAGACCGACAGCGCCGTGACCCTGGATGAAATGGGCGTCAAGGTCATGCAGGTGGTGGCGGCGCGCAGCGATACCCAGGTGTATATCCGCGCCGACGACAGCGCTGGCTACGGCCGGGTCGTGGCAGCCATGGCGGTGTTGCAGAAGGGCGGTGTCAGCAATCTGGGGTTGGTGACCGAGGCCCCGCAATGACGGCAATGATCATGCACAGTCCGATGCTCGCAGTGGGGCCTGGGGAGCCTTCCGGGTTCTGGAGAAACAGCGTGGCGGCCAGCCTCGCGGTGGCGCTGCATGTAGGCGTGCTGGCGGTGTTGATGCTGGGTGGGTCGACAGATAAGCCGCAGGTGGAAACGCCGAGGGTGATGCATACCCAGTTGGTGATGGTGCCGCCGACGCCCGCTCCCGTGCCTGAGCCGGTGGCCGTCGCAGCGCCTGCGCCGGAGCCTGTGGTCGCTCCCGTGCCGGCGAAACCGGTGATCGATCCACAGATCCAGGCACAAAAACTGGAAAAAGCCGCATTGGCGCGCAAGCGGGTCGAGGAAAAGAAGCTGGAGCAGCAACAGGAGCGCCTGGTCACTGAACAGCGCAACCGCGAGCTGGAGCAGCAGCGTCTGGCCCAGGAGCGCCTCGCCGCTGAACGTGCGCACCCTGCAGCACCGGCCGCCGCGCCGGCCTTCGACAGCCGTCAGTACCAACCCTTGAGCAAAGAGGCGCCGGACTATCCGGAGCGTGCCCTGGACAAAAACATCGAAGGCGATTGTTCAGTGGAGTACACCGTCAACACCCAAGGGCGTGTAGAAAACCCCAAGGTGCTGGACGGCTGCCATCCACTGTTCATGCGGCCTTCACTGGCGGCGGCGAATACCTTCCGCTACCAGCCGAGGATCGTCGATGGAAAACCCGTGCCGGTGCCGGCTGTGCGCAATACTTTCCATTACCGCATCAAGTAGACGGCGATCAATTGGCGCGGTTGTAGAGTTCGACATTGGCTACATACCGCGCCAGATTCGCCAAAAACGTATCGGCAATTTCTTCCTTGCTGTTGGTCGAAATGGCCGAGGTATGCGGAGATAGCCGCACACGCGGATGGGTATACAGCGGATGCCCGTCCGGCAACGGCTCCGGCTCGGTCACATCCAGCGATGCCAGGCCTATCCGCCCATTGTCCAGCGCTTCCAGCAGCGCCTCCTGATCCAGCAACCCACCCCGCGCAATATTGATCAGGTGCAGCCCCGGCTTGGCGCTACCCAGCACGTCACGGTTGATGAGCTGCCGCGTGGACTCGGTCAGCGGTGCCGCCACCACCAGGTGATCGGCGCGGGCGAACAGGTCGTGGATGTCCTTGGCGGCGTCCACGCCCGCGCTGAACGGCGCCTGGCTTTGGCGCAACGCTACGACCTTGATCCCCAGGGCCAGGGCTTTTTGCGCGAGGCGTTCGCCTATCGCACCAAACCCCAGGATGCCCAATGTGGTGCCCTTCAGCGGGCGCAACGCGGTGAAATTCCACTGCGAATCCTTTACCCAGATGTCCGGCAAATGCTTGGCGGCGGCAAAGATCGCGGCCAAGGCAAACTCGGCCAGGTTGTCAGCGGCACTGCCACGGGAGGTGGTCACCGGCGGGCCGTTGAACAGCCATTGCGGGTAGAAATCGATGCCCGACGACACCAGATGCACCCATTGCGCGCCGTAAGGCCAACCCGGTGGCGGCGTGTCCGGCGCGGTGTAGCCGCGCACGTTGATCGGGCGCAGCAGCAGGATATTCGCCTGGGGCGGCAGGTCGCTCGGTACGCCAACGGGGACGTCGATCACCTGGGCGTCGGGATGGATCTTTGCCAAGCGCTCGCGAATCACTTCATTGAAATCTTCGTCCAGCTGGCTGGCGACAATCACCTGACTCATGTGCGTTCCTTCTGGCGTTGGGCGAAGACGGCTTTGCCGACGCCTTGCAATACGGCGTCGTTCTGCGGGGTATGCACGCGGCTGCACAGCACGTCGCGGTAATGCCGTTGCAACGGGCTATGGCGCGACAGGCCGGGGTTGCCCGAGGCTTCGATGGCCAGCTCCACGGCGCG
The DNA here is from genome assembly GCF_037479595.1 of Pseudomonas sp. MYb541. Classification (NCBI taxonomy): domain Bacteria; kingdom Pseudomonadati; phylum Pseudomonadota; class Gammaproteobacteria; order Pseudomonadales; family Pseudomonadaceae; genus Pseudomonas; species Pseudomonas sp. MYb541. The sequence continues at coordinate 45,078 of NZ_JBBGYS010000019.1, forward strand.
GATCGCGTTGTGGGTCACCAGGTACTTCAACTGCGCCGCATGGGCGGCCGGGGTGTGGCCTTCGGCGGCAGCATCAAGCAGGCTGCGGTTGGCGAACAGTAGGGTGTCGATATGGCCGACGGTTTCCTGAAAGCGCGGTAAGGTCGACAGCGCAGCGCCGAGGTTGGACGGCGCGCGTTCTTCCAACCAGTTCACCAGCCAGTCCCGCGCAGCCTGGGCCACGGCGTCGTATACCGACGACAACAGCACCGACATCCACAGGAAACCTTCGCCATCCAGCTCCGGCGACGGGGCGCTCCAGGGGCTTACGCTGACGGCGTGGTCCAGCGGCACCAGCACGTTGTCGAGCACCACTTCATGGCTGCAGGTAGCACGCATGCCCAGGTGGTCCCAGGTGTCGATGATGGTCACGCCGGGACTGTCCTTGGGCACCAGCCAGGCGCCTACCAGTGGGTCGGCATCGTCACTGCGGCCCCACACGCTGAACCAGCTCAGGCCGTGGCTGCCGGTGGAGTAGATCTTGCGGCCGCTGATGCGCCAGCCCTCCGCGGTGCGTACGGCGGTGGTCGCCGGCAGCCCGCCACGGGCCGGGGTGCCAAGGTCGGGTTCGACGCGCAGGGCGTTGATCAAGGCGCCGTTGCGCACGGCGTCTTCCGCCACTTGTGCGCGCAGGTGTGGCGGCCAGGTTTTGCTGTCTTGCAGGCGCGTGTGTTGCAGGTACTGCATCACCAGGATCAGCGCGGTGGACGGCTCGCCCTTGGCGATCGCACTGATCGCCTTGCGAGCCTGGGGCAGGCTCGCGCCGCCGCCGCCCAGGGCCTTGGGCACGGTGAGGGCGACCAGGCCATGTTGGTGCAGCAACTGGAAGTTGGCATGGGGGAAGGCGCCGCTCTCGTCATAGACATGTGCGGTGCTGGCCAGCTCGGTGGTGAGGCGTTCGAGCAGGGCGTCGAAATGGGCGACTTCCACGGAGCGTAGGGAAGGGTGCGAGGATTGGCTCATGCCAGCGCCTGCTGCTGCGCTTCAACCTCGGCGGCGACGCTGTAGCGGTTGGCCGGCACATCCAGGCCCAGGTTGTCGCGCAGGGTCTGGCCGCTGTATTCGGTGCGGAACAGGCCGCGTTGCTGCAGCACCGGCACCACCAGTTCGGTGAAATACTGCAAGCCGTCCGGCAGTACCGAATTGATGATGAAACCATCGCTGGCGCCGGTTTCGAACCAGGTCTGGATCGCGTCAGCGACTTGCTCCGGGGTGCCGACAAAATCACGTTTTGGCCGCGAAAAGCGCAGGGCCACTTCACGCAATGTCAGGCCTTCGTCCTTGGCCAATTGCTTGATGCGGTCGGAACCGCCTTTCTGGCTGTTGGAACCCAGGTCACCGAGTTCGGGGAAGGGTGCGTCCAGCGGGTATTGACTAAAATCGTGGTCGTTGAATGGGCGGCCGAGGGCGACGATTGCATCTTCCACGGTGACCAGGTCCACGGCCTGCTGATAGCGGCTTTCCACTTCGGCCTCATCGCGGCCAACAATCGGGCGGATACCCGGCAAAATCGACAGGCTGTCGGCGTCGCGGCCAAACCCTTTGGCGCGGCGCTTCAGGTCTTGGGAATAGGCCAGGCCTTCCTCGATGCTGTCCACATGCACAAAGATCGCGTCGGAGTTTTCTGCGGCGAAGTTGCGTCCATCTTCGGAGGTGCCCGCCTGGAAAATCACTGGCTGGCCCTGACGCGAACGCGCGATGTTCAGTGGGCCTTTCACCGAGAAGAACTCGCCCTTGTGGTTCAGCGCATGCAGCTTGCTCGGGGTGAAAAATTCGCCGGATTGCTTGTTGTAGGCAAAGGCGTCGTCTTCCCAGGAATCCCATAGGCCCCTGACCGCGTTCACGTGTTCCTTGGCGATGCGGTAGCGCACGGCATGGGGCGGATGCTCGGCCTTGCCGAAGTTGTCGGCGGTGCCGCTCAACCAGGAGGTGACCACGTTCCAGCCGGCGCGGCCGCCGCTGATATGGTCCAGGGACGAGAACTGGCGCGCCACCTGGTAGGGCTCGGTGTAGCTGACGGTCACGGTCGCCACCAGGCCGATGTTCGTGGTGATTGCCGCGAGCGCCGAGAGGATGGTCAGCGGCTCGAAACGGTTGAGGTAATGCGGGCTGGATTTGGCGTGGATATGCAGGCTGTCGGCGATGAACACGAAGTCGAACTTGGCGGCTTCGGCCAGTTCAGTCTGCTGTTTGTAGAAGCCAAAGCTGGTGCTGGCGTTGGGTTGGGCGTTCGGGTGTCGCCATTCGCCCCAGCCGTGACCGACGCCGTGGACCATTGCACCCAATTTTAAATGGCGTGGTTTGAATTGACGTGGTTTGCTCATGTTCTGCTCCTATTAGCGCGAGGCTTGGGAAAGGGGGGCACGCTTGGCGTTGAAGCTCTTGTCGAAGCCCTGTGACACGTCGATATGCGTGAGCAGCAGGCCTTCTTTCTGGTAGGTGTCGGCGGTCGCTTGCAGGCCGCTGATGACCGCGTCGTCGATGGCGACCGGTGTCAGGTGGGTGTCCTTGGCGACTTCCACATGCACTGCCAGCGGCAGGCCGGTGATCTTGGCCTGGGCGGCCGCGTATTCATTGGGGTGCACGTTGGCCCAGGCATAGGCGCGGTCGAGACGGGCGACAAAGTCATCCAGTTGCGGGCGCTTGTCGGCGATGGCCTGGCTGGTGGCGGCGAGGTACAGGTGATTGCTTAGCAGCTTGTTGCCGCTGATCAGCACGCGGGCCTGGCTTTGCGAGGTGACCACGGTGGTGTACGGGTCCCAAGTGGCCCAGGCGTCGGCGGTGCCGTTGTCCAGCACCAGGCGCGACTCGCTCGGCAGCAGGAAAATGAACTGCACGTCCTGGGAGGTCAGCCCGGCGGTGGCCAGGGCCTTGATCGCCAGGTAATGGCCGATGGAGCCACGCCCGGTGACAATCTTCTTACCCTTGAGGTCGGCGACAGTCTTGATCGGTGAATCCTTGGGCACCACCAGGGCGGTGGTGTTACGCCCTTCGGAGTGAATGATGCTGACCACCTTGAGCGACGCACCGGCCCCCAGGGCGAACACGTAGGGCGCGTCACCGAGGGCGCCGATGTCCACGGCCCCGGCGTTCAAGGCTTCACCCAGGGGCGAGGCCGAAGGGAACTCCGACCAGCGGATTTCGTAGGGCACGTTTTTCGATTCGCCGGAGGCTTCCAGCAGCGCCTTGATGGTGGATTTCTGATTGGCGACCCGCAAGGGTTGCAGGTCGTCGGCGTAGGTGATGCCCGATAGTAGAGCGATCAGCAGGAGGGGCAGGGTCAGACGCATAAGAGAGGCTCCAGGCTAAGGGTTAGGTTGCAGTCGCCTCCGCCTGGAGAAGGGGTCGGCTGTTGTGAAGGCCCGGCAAGGGCATACCGTCAGATCACATAGAAACCATGGGTGCCGTCGCGCGCCAGTTGGTCGACCAGGCCGAATTCCCAGTCCAGATAGGCCTGCATGGCTTCCTTGGGGTTGTCGGTGCCTTCGTACGGGCGGCGGTAGCGGTCGATGCGCGGTGAGGCCAAGTGAGTTTCACCTTCTTCCAGCGGCAGTTGCGCGTTGATCCAGCCGGCGGTGCCGTCCTGTAACAGGAACACCTGCTTGCCGGTGATGGCTTCGACTTCCGCCACCGCCAGGCGCGCCAATTGGCTGCTGCCGCAGGTCAGCACGTAGCGTTGAGCGGCAGGCACTTTGGCCAGGGCCTGGGGTAGCTGTGCACGCAGCGCCCACCAGGCACCGGGGATGTGACGTTTCACGTAGTTGGCGCTGGCGGTGAAGTCCAGCACCACGGTGTCGCCATGGCTGAGCCAGTCGGCGAGGGTGTGCGGACTGATCAGCTCGGCTTGGGCGGGCGTCGGCACCGGCGCGATCCAGGCGCCTTTCTCGCTGAAGTGCGTGGGTTGCAGGTTATCCAGTACGTAAACTTCCCAACCCAGCTGGGCCAGCCAGGAGGCGGACATGTTGGCGCGCACGCCGTCGTCATCCGCGAGTACCAGTCGCGCGCCACGCACACTGGCGACGTGGTCGGTTTCCTGCACCAACTGACCGCCTGGCGTGGAGCGCGCGCCCGGCAGATGCCCCGCTTCGAATTCTTCCGGCGTGCGCACATCGAACAGGTAGGTGGTACGCGTCGGTTCCTGCTGCCAGGCGTGCAGATCGGCCAGGGTGGCGCGGCCCACGCGGGCCTTGTCGGCAACCCGCCGGGCATCGGCGGCGGCGACCTGGCGATGCTCTTCCGAGGTCGGCGCAAAACGGCGCGACTGGCCGTGGGCAAGTTTCTGCCCGGCCAGGGTCCAGCCAATGGTGCCGTTGCGTAGCGCCGACACCGGGTTGGCCACGCCGGCATTGATCAGCGACTGGGTGCCGATAATGCTGCGGGTGCGCCCGGCGCAGTTGACGATGATGCGGGTGGCCGGGTCCGGCGCCAGCTCGCGGGCGCGCAACACCAGCTCGGCACCGGGCACGCTGATGCCGGTTGGAATACTCATGGTCTGGTATTCGTCGAAACGCCGCGCGTCGAGCACCACCACATCGGCCTGGCTGTCGAGCAGGGCCTGTACTTCTTCAGCGGCCAGTGACGGTGTGTGCCGCTCGCTTTCTACCAGTTCACCAAACGCCTTGCTCGGCACGTTCACGTCGATGAACAGCTCGCCACCGGCCTTGCGCCAACCGTCCAACCCGCCTTCAAGCAGGCTGACCTGTGTGTAGCCCAAGGCGATCAGACGCTCGACAGCACGGGCCGCCAGGCCTTCGCCGTTGTCGTAGACGGTGACCTGGGTGTCACGCCGTGGAATGCGTGAATACACCTCCAGTTCCAGTTTGGACAGCGGTATGTTCGCGGCGAACAGCGGGTGGGATTCGGCAAACGGCGCCTCTTCGCGCACGTCGATCAGGGCGACTTCTTGATGGTCCAACAGGGCCTGGCGAAGCTGGGCAAAGCTGCGGGTGGATGCGGTGGTCATAGGGCAGGGCTCTTTTCTTTGGACAAATCCCAGATATTCGGGAGGAAGGCGTTGGAATAACCGGAGATAAACAGTTTCTCGCTGCCGTCGGGCTGGTACACCGCCCGGCGCACCGCACCGATGTTGGCGCCGTACACATGGATGCTGATGGACACCTGGTCGCTGTGGGCATTGCTGACTTGGTGGATGTCACCGACCTTGGGCGACACGGCTTCAACCTGGCCCGGCACCAACTGGATCGGTTTGCCTTCAGCCACCAGGCGGCCATCCGGCGCGCGCTCGAAGCCTTGGGAAAATTCGGCACCGCGCAGCATGCCGATCAGGCCCCACACCCGATGGTCATGAATCGGCGTGCTTTGGCCCGGCCCCCACACAAAACTGACGATGCTGAAGCGCTGGCGCGAGTCGGCGTGCAGCAAGAATTGCTGATAACGCTCGGGATCGGGCTGGGCGAACGCATCGGGGAGCCAGTCATCATGGCTGACCAGTTGCGCCAGCAGTTTGCCGCCCCGGTGCAACAGGTCGCCTTCGCGTGGATTGCCGTCGATCAATTCCGCCAGGGCGCCGATGAAGGCTCTGAGTCTTTCGGGGTGCTTGGCCTGGGTCATGACAATTCCATGGTGTGGTCGGTGGTGATGGGTTTATCTAAGCATAATGTTTATAGTTAATATGCTATTTTTTAATGATTAGCTTATAGCTGAAGGTAATTTAGAACCGGTCTGAATAGCGTTAGACGTTATCGATCACAGCGCGGACTATCCAGATAGCTTTCCTGCAACTATGCTTCGCACACATTTTAATGACTGTTCTCTATGTGCGGCCCAAATGAAAATTGACGATATCGATGCCTTTGTCGAAGTGATTCGTTGCCAGTCCATTAGCCATGCCGCTGAGTCGTTGCAACTGACCCAGCCGGCCATTACCCGCCGTGTGCAGAACTTCGAGCAGGCGCTGGGCGTGGAGCTGTTCGACCGTAATACCAAACCCCTCAAGCCTACGCTGATCGGTACCCGCGTCTACGAGCAGTGCCGGCTGATCCTGCGCGAGATGGATGCCCTGCGTGAGCTGGTGGCCACCGACGCACCACCCACCGGCGTGCTGCGCCTGGGTGTGCCGCAGACCATTGGCGATGTGGTGCTGCTGGATGCGCTCAAGCACCTGCGTACCGAATACCCGGACCTGCGCGCCCAGGTCGCCACGGGCTGGGGCAGCCAATTGGTCGGCAAGATCGAGCGCGGCGAGTTGGATGCGGCTGCGGCGTTGTTCCCGGCGGGCAAGATCTTCCCGGACAACATCATCGGCGAGTCCATCGGCAAGATGGAACTGGTGGTGGTGTGTGCCAAGGCCCAACTGCCGAAGAAGCCCTGCAAGCTGGCGGATGTGTACCAGAACGGCTGGATTCTCAACCCGGACGGTTGCGGTTTCCGCGCAGGCTTGCAGCGGACCTTGTCCGATCAGGGGCTGGCATTGCGGGTGAACCTGGAGACTTTTGGCACTGAGCTGCAATTGGGCTTGGTGGCGGACGGCCTGGGCTTGGGCCTGGTGCCACGCCCGTTGCTGGAGCGCAGCGCCCATCGTGAGCATCTGGCGGTGGTGCCGCTCAAGGATTTCAAGCCGGTGATGGACCTGTGGCTGATCTATCCGCACTTCTTGGGTAACCTGCAGGGGCCGGTGGATGCGTTTGGCAAGTGGGTCGCGGCCTCGTTGCACAAGATCAAGGATGCGGCTTGATATGAAAAAAAAATAATAATTAGCTTAGATTAAAATGTGCTTTTTATTATTTTTTTGCATCCCCTAGGCTTGCCTGGAAGTCCTTAAGGCCATCCAGGAAGTTTTGCCATGAGCAGCGTCACCTCGATTTCCAGCGTTTCCACTAATGTTCGCCAGCGCGTCACTCCGGAAGAATGGGAAGTGCGCGTCAAACTGGCCGCCGCCTATCGCCTGGCGGCCTTGTACAAGTGGACCGACCACATCTACACCCACTTCTCCGCCCGTGTACCGGGCCCGGACGAGCATTTCCTGATCAATGCCTTTGGGTTGTTGTTCGATGAAATCAGCGCGTCCAACCTGGTCAAGGTCGACCTCGATGGCACCATCGTCGACGACCCTACCGGCCTGGGCATCAACTACGCCGGCTATGTGATCCACAGCGCCATCCACGGTGCACGCCACGACCTGCAAGCAGTGCTGCACACCCACACCCGCGACGGAATTGCAGTGTCAGCGCAAAAAGACGGCCTGCTGCCGATCTCCCAGCATTCCATTGGTTTCTCCGGGCGGGTGGCGTACCACGGGTATGAAGGCGTCGCCCTGGACCTGGACGAGCGTGAGCGCCTGGTCGCGGACCTGGGAGACAAGAGCGTGATGATTCTGCGTAACCATGGGTTGTTGACCGCAGGCGTCAGTGTCGAGCATGCGTTCCAGCAACTGCAGCAGTTGGAGCGTGCGTGCAATATCCAGGTCGCGGCGCAGGCGGCGGGAAATGCGGAGTTGATCTTCCCACCGACAGACGTAGTGGAGAAGGTCGAGCAGCAGGCGAAGGTGTTTGCCAGTGGGGAAGGCCCAGGTGTGGCGCGGCATTGGAATGCGTTGATCCGGCAGTTGGAGCGCAGTGATACCGACTACAAGAACTGAATCTTCAGTGGGGGAGTTGGCTAACCAACTCCCCTGGGGATCAAGCCACTTGCTGGGCCTGCTCGCGCTCAGCGATCAGTTGGCGAGTGAGGGGAATCAGGCGCTTGCCATAGTCGATGGCATCATTCAACGGATCAAACCCACGGATCAGGAACGTGGTGATCCCCAGATCGTAGTAATCCACCAACGCCTCTGCGACTTGCTCAGCGGTGCCTACCAGCGACGTGGAGTTACCCTGTGCACCGAGCAACCCCGCAATCCCCGTCCACAAGCGCTTATCCAGGCGCGACCCCTGCGCCGCCGCTGCGAGCAACCGGCGCGAGCCTTCATTCGGCGGTTCGCGCCGCACAAAACCATTTTTCTCTGCCAGCTCGGTCGCCTGCTGCAAGATGCGCTCGGCCCGTGCCCACGCCAGTGCTTCGGTCTCGGCAAGGATCGGCCGCAGCGACAGGCTGAAGCGAATGGTGCGTCCATGCTTGGCTGCTTCGGCACGCACCTGGGTCACGATCTCGCGCACTTGTTCGTAGGTTTCGCCCCACAGCGCATACACATCGGCGTGTTTGCCGGCCACTTCGATCGCGGCTTTGGACGAACCACCGAAATACAGCGGGATATGCGGCTGTTGCGGCGACTTCACTGTGGAGTGCGCGCCTTCGACCTGATAGTAGGTGCCCTTGAAGTCAAAAGGCTGTTCGCTGGTCCATTCCTGGCGCACCACGCTCAGGTATTCGTCGGTGCGGGCGTAGCGTTCGTCCTTGCCGATGTGGCTGCCGTCGGCACGCAGTTCGCGGTCGTCGCCGCCGGTGATGATATGCACGGCCGTGCGCCCACCGTTGAACACATCCAGGGTGGCGAACTGGCGCGCAGCCAAGGTGGGCTGGGCGAAACCGGGACGGTGGGCGATTAAGAATTGAAGTTTTTGGGTCACGCTGGCGGCGTGGGAGGCGATCAGTGTGCTGTCCGGGCTGTTGGAGTGGAAGGCCACCAGTGCGCGGTCGAAGCCGGCGTCTTCGTGGGCGCGGGCCACGGTCTCTACGTAGTCGGGTTGCAGGGTAGGGCCGCTGCGCGGATGGATTTCGGAAGCGTGATGGCCGCCAATGTAGCCGATGAATTCAATGCTCATGGTCTGTCCTTGTGTCGTGCGTGAGTGACACCTCCACCGGGCAGGGGGTCGGTTATTCGCCTCCAAAGTAGGTGGCGGGACCGGGGCTGTAAAATGCCGATTGGTTCTAACCTAATTATTAAAATGTTTAATCATGAGTTTGGCTATATATCAATAATTTGCATCTGTGCACCGTCCGCATGCGTCGGCAACACCGGTCTCCTTGGCTTAAAGCCCCAAGCGTATCTCGGCACACAGCCCACCTTGCGGCCGATTGCTCAAGGTCAGCGAGCCGCCTATCGCTACGGCCAGTTGTTGTGCAATCGCCAACCCCAGTCCGGTGCCGCCGGTTCCGCGATTGCGTGAACTTTCGACGCGGTAGAATGGCTGCATCACCTGAACCAGTTCGTCTTCGGCAATCCCCGGGCCACGATCCAATACCTTGATCGACAATTCCCCGTCCGCCGTCGAGCCCACTTCCAATTCGGCACTGCCTGCAAACTTCAAAGCGTTGTCCACCAGATTCACCAGCACCCGGCGCAAGGCATGGGGGCGCGTGTCGAACACGACGGCGCTTTTACCCGTGAGGCTGACCTGTTTGTGCATATCCTGGTAGTCGAACACCAGGCTGTCGAGGAAGGCGTCGAGGTTGATCCGGTGGCTGGTTTCGGTCGCGCCGTGGATGCTGCGCGCATAGGCCACGCCTTCGCGCACCAGGTGTTCCATTTCGCCCAGGTCGCTCCAGAGCTTGTCGCGTTCGGCGCAGTCCTCCATGAGCTCGGCGCGCAGTTTCATGCGGGTGATCGGGGTTTGCAGGTCATGGGAAATCGCCGCCAGGATCTGCATGCGTTCCTTGAGGTACTCGGCGATGCGTTTTTGCATCTCGTTGAACGCGGCCGCGGCGTGGGCGACTTCGGTGGGGCCTTTTTCGTCCAACGGCGTGGGGTGGGCGTTGGGGTCGAGGGTTTCCACGGCGCGAGCCAGGCGGGTCAGTGGGCGGATGGCCAGGCGCACGGCGATCCAGGTGCAGCCTAGCAACAGTGCCAGTTGTAACACCAGCACCACCGGAAGCCAGTAGGCGACGGGCAGGGCGGCGGGGCGTACGTCGATCGTGATCGGGCTACCATCGGCCAGGGTCAGGTGCGCCTGGAAGTGCTTCTGCATGCCGGGAATGTCGCGGAAGGTCAGCGCGTAGTGTTCGCCCAGCGCGTCTGCGATGGAGGTGGCGGCCATGGGCACATCATCGCTGCTCATCGGTTCGCCGGTCACGCCGGCGTTCAGCAGGTAGCGGTAGTTCTGCCGGTCGAGACGCGGCAACCAGCTGGCCCGTTCGTTGACCGGCAGTCGGTCGAGGATCGCCACCGAGGTGGACACATCGTTTTCCAGGTTGCCCAGCATGGCAGTGCGCGCACTGATGTAGCGCTCGTAGAACTGCGCACTGAAGGACAAGCCATGGGCACACAGCAGGCTGATCAGGAAGATCAGCGACAGTTGCGACGCCAGGGTGCGCGGCCAGCGAAACCTTGGACTCATTGCTTGGCCCCGAGGATTTCCACCGGCAGCGAGAACACGTAACCCTCGCTGCGCACGGTCTTGATGTAGGCCGGTTCGCGGGCATCATCCAGCAGGCGTTGACGCAGGCGGCTCACCAGCAGGTCGATGGAGCGGTCGAACAGGTCGGCATCGCGGCCTTGGGTCAGGTTGAGCAACTGGTCGCGGTTGAGCACGCGTTGGGGGTGGTCGAGGAACACCCGCAGCAAGCGATATTCGGCACCGCTCAAGGCCACCAGGGTGTCGTCCTCGTCAAGCAGGTGGCGTGCGGTGGTGTCCAGGCGCCAGCGGCCGAAGCGGATCAGCCGTCCGGTTTCGCTGACCACCAGGTTCGGCGGTAGCATCCGTGTGCGGCGCAACACGGCGTTGATCCGTGCCAGCAATTCACGGGCGGCGAAGGGTTTGACCAGGTAGTCGTCGGCGCCCATTTCCAGGCCGATGATGCGGTCGGTTTCATCGTTGCGCGCGGTGAGCATCAGTACCGGAGTGGCCTTGTGCTTGCCCACCCGCAGTTCGCGGCACAGCTGCAGGCCGTCGTCACCGGGCATCATGATGTCCAGCACGATCAGGTCCACGGGAGTGGTGTCGAGGAAGCTGCGCATCTGGCGGCCGTCGGCGACCACGGTGGTGCGCATGCCGTTTTTCTTCAGGTAGTTGCCTACCAGTTCGCGGATCTCCCGGTCGTCATCGACGATCAGGATGTGATCGACATGATCCATGCTGCCTTCCTCGTTAAATACTCATTGGGGCGCAGTCTAGCCATTGGCGACGCCCTTGCCTTGTACCCTTTGTATTCCAGTGTATCTGGCGATAAGGAGATACACGACGATGCAAAATGGCGGGTGCGACAGGCTATGTTCATCAGTCAAAGGGCGTGCGAAGCCTTGCCCAGCAGCGTTTCGAACAACCGCTGGACCTTTGCCTCATCACTGTGGGCCACGTTGAAACGCATCGAATCACGTTGCGCCGGGTCATAGCCAAACAGCGCGCCGGGCGCCAGCACCATGCCCTGTTTTAACGCCGCCTGGGCCAACAGTTCGCCGTTGACCCCAGGCGGCAGGCGCGCCCAGATAAACATCCCACCTTCGTAACCCATCGGCAGTTCACAGCCGCAACGCTTGAGCCATTGCTCCACGCGTCCACCGGCTTCCATCAAGCGCTGCACCATGCGCTTGCGGTGCTTGGCGTAGCTGCCTTCGCTGAGCATGCGGTACACGACTTGCTCGAACAGTTCGGACGTCACGCCGCCGCTCATCAGCTTCATGTTGGTGAGGTTGGCCGCCAGTTGCGGCGCGGCCACCACGAAGCTGACGCGGGCGTTGGCGCTGAGGATTTTGGAAAAGCCCGACAGGTAGGTGACCTGGTCCAGGCCGGCGAGGGCGGCCAGGCGTGGTGGCGGGTTGGGGTGCAGGTCGCCGTAGAGGTCGTCCTCGACGATATGGCAGTGGTACTGCTGGGTCAGTTGCAGCAGGCGGAACGCTTGGCCGGGGCTGAAGGAGTGGCCGGTGGGGTTGTGCAACACGCTGGTGGTCAGGTACAGGCGGGGGCGATGCTCGGCCAGCAGGTGTTCGAGGGCTGTGAAGTCAAAACCGTCGGGGCGCCGTGGGATCGTCACCACCTTGACCCCGTGCAGGGCCAGGTTGGCGTGGAAGTTGAAATAACAGGGTGCATCGAGCAGGACCGTGTCGCCGGGACGTGCCAGCAGGCGCATCAGCATGTCCAGGCCTTGCACGGTGTTGGGGGTGGTGATGATCTGTTCCACGGACACCGACAGGCCCTCGCCATGCAGCTTCTGTTGCAGGGCCTGGCGCAACGGCAGCAACCCGGCCGGTGTGCCCAGGCTGGCGATGCGCAGTGACGGCGCCCGCACCACGCTGCGCAAGGTCTGGCGCAGCGCTTCGCTGTCCAGCCAGGATTCCGGCAGGTGGCCGCCGCCAGGGCGCAAGTCGCCGTTGGCCGCGGCCAAGGGGCGGCGCAATACGCTGAGCAGGTCTTGAGGCAGCAGGTCCACCCAGTTCGCGGCGGGCGGACGCACGGTCTCCATCGCCACGAAGTAACCACGGCCCTGGCTGGAGGTGAGCAGGTTGCGGCCGCGCAGGCGGTCGAGGGCCTCATTGAGGGTGAACTTGCTCACGCCCAGGGTCTCGGTCAGTTCGCGTACCGACGGCAACTTGCTGCCGGGCGCCCATTCGCCGTTTTCGATGGCCTGGCTGAACGCCTCGACGATCTGTTGCACCTTGGGGGTGCCTTCTACAAAGGCAATGGCCGATACGAACACGTGATTTCCTTATCTTTGCTGGTGATTTTACCGGTAAAGTCAGGGCGGATTAGGCATTACTTTACCTGCCTTGCGCAATGCCAGCTGCCTAGACTGCGGGCTCTATCCTCAAGGTCCCCGGCCATGACAAGTGCGTTAACCCTTTCCTCGTTCCTGTATTTCCTGCTGTTTTGCGCCACCATGACGTTCAGCCCCGGCCCCATGACCCTGCTGCTGTTGAGCCTGGGCGTGCGTGACGGGCTGCGCCGTTCGATCCCGGCACAAATCGGCGCCAGTGTGTCGTACCTGATTTCGATCCTGATCTTTGCCGTGGGCTTTTCCGAATTGATCAAAGGCTATCCGGTGATCACCCAAGTGATTCAGGTGGTCGGCGTGGCGTACATCCTGCACCTCGCCTACAAACAGTGGACCAGTAGCGGCGTGGTGATCGAACGGATCGGCCATGTGGAAGCGGCGCGCAACCTGTTCGGCAAGGGCTTGCTGACCGGTTTTTCCAACCCCAAGACCCTCATCATGTTCAGCGCGGTATTCCCGCAGTTCGCCGGGACAGGAGAGCACAGTTCGACGATGGACATTGCCATCCTCGGGCTGACATTCCTGTTGCTGCAATTCGCTAGCGGCTGCCTGTATTGCTACTTCGGCCAGCGCATCAAGCATGTGTTGGAAAACCCCAAGCGCCGGGTGGTGTTGCAGCGGATCACGGCCCTGTTGCTGTTGGGCGTAGCACTGATGCTGGCGCGGGGTTTTGCCCACTGAGGAGTGAGCTTATGAGCGGTAGTGGCGATCTGCCGTTGCCCTGTTAGACTCCAGGCATTCCTCCAGGATCTCACCTCACCATGTCAGCTGCAGAAGGCACCGGACTTCCGCTCGCTTCACGGCTGTACAAATCCCGTACCCTTGGGCTGACGCTCGGTTTTGTCTGTGTGGTGTTCGGGATGTATCCCCTGGACCCCGCTGGGTGGGTGTGGGCCTGGATGGTGATCAACGCCTTTGCCTGGCCGCATCTGGCTTTTCAGTTGACGCTGCGCAGCACCAACGCTCTGCGCAGCGAGCGGCGCAACCTGTTGTTCGATTCCTTTTGCGGTGGGTTCTGGGTGGGTGCCATGCACTTCAATCCGCTGCCCAGCGTGACTACCTTGTCGATGATGACGATGAACAACGTGGCCATCGGCGGTCCGCGCTTCATGCTGGCAGGGTGGGTGGCGCAGGCGCTGGGTATCGGCACCGCGTTACTGATCTTTGCACCCGCATTCATCGCCGTCACCTCTCAGGGGCAACTCTATGCTTGCCTGCCAATCCTGATGCTGTATCCGCTGGCGTTGGGCTGGATCTGTTATCGCCAGGCGGTGACAATGGCGCGGCACAAGCGCGAACTGCTGGCCCTGAGCCGCACCGACAGCCTGTCCGGCCTGCTCAACCATGGCGCCTGGAAGGACTATCTGGAAATCGAATTCCAGCGCTGCCGCCGAGGTCCTGCCGGCGCCGCCATCGCGTTGATCGACATCGACCACTTCAAGACCATCAACGACACCTACGGCCATGTCACCGGCGATATCGTCCTGCGCCAGCTCAGCAAAGTGCTGCGCCAGAACCTGCGTGCCACCGACCTGGCCGGGCGTTACGGTGGCGACGAGTTCTGTGTGATCCTGCCCGACATGCCGCTCAACCGCGCCACTGAAGTGATGGATGCCCTGCGTGACCGCTTCAACGCCCTGGCCTACGCCCAGGACCCGACCTTGCGCGCCAGCTTGAGCATCGGCCTGGCGCCGTATCAACCGAGCCATGCCGACTCCACCCAGTGGCTGAACGATGCCGACCAGGCGTTGTACGAGGCCAAGAGCAGCGGGCGCAACCGTGTCAGCTCGGTACAGGGGAGTTGGTTGCGATCGATCTAGTGGAGTAGGGTGTGGCGGCACCTTTCAACAAAAACAAGGATCGGTTCATGCTCTTCACCTTCCCCCGTACCCTCCTGGCCGCCACCCTGGCCCTGTCCTTCGCCCTGCCGGCCTACAGCGCCGAACCCCATAAACAGATCCAGGCGCAATCCGAACAGTACAAGGCCGAGGCCCTGAAACTGCTGGAGCGCCTGGTGAATATCGACTCGGGCTCAGGCTATGAACCGGGCCTGACCCAAGTGCGCGACATTGCCGTGGATGAGCTGAAACAGCTGGGTTTCTCCATTGAGTTGGTGCCGGACAAAGCGGCCAACAACAGCCACGTGGTCGCCACCCTCAAGGGCACCGGCAAAGCCAAGATCCTGCTGATGGCCCACATGGACACAGTGTTCAAGGAAGGCTCGGCCGCCGAACGCCCGTTCCACATCAAGGACGGCCGCGCCTACGGTCCCGGCGTGATGGATGACAAGGGCGGCATCGTCGCCGGCATCTATGCGCTCAAAGTCCTCAAGGACCAGGGCTTCAAGGACTACGCGCAGATCACCTTCCTGCTCGACGCCAGCGAGGAAACCGGCTCCGACGCCGCCTCCGACCTCATCCGCAAAACCGCCAAGGGCCACGACGTCACCCTCAACCTCGAACCCGGCCGCCCCGCCGACGGCCTCGTGGTGTGGCGCAAAGGCAGCGCCACCGCCGTGGTCGAAGTCAAAGGCAAAGCCGCGCATGCCGGCGTCGCCCCGGAACTTGGCCGTAATGCCGCCATGGAGGCCGCGCACCAGATCCTGCAACTGGGCAAGCTAGGGGATGAGGAGAAGAAAACCACCATCAACTTTACGGTGATCAAGGCGGGGGACCGTACCAACGTCATTCCTGACCAGGCCACTGCGAAGGCCGACGTACGTGCGGCATTGCCGGAAGAGTTTGATCGCATCGAGAAAGACCTTGCGCGGGTCTCGGCGAACAAGCTCATCCCGGAGACCGAAGTGAAGACCAGCCTGCAGCGTGGGTTGCCACCGATGCCGCAAACGCCGGAGTCGGACAAACTGGTCGCGATTGCCCAGGGGATTTATGCGGAGTTGGGTAAGACGCTGACCATTGAAGGCAGCGGCGGGGCGGCGGATGCGAGTCTGTCGGCTGGGGTTGGGACGCCGACGTTGGATGGGTTCGGGATTGTTGGCGGGAATATTCATACGCCGGAGGAGTATGCGGAGGTGGAGAGTGTGGTGCCGCGGGTTTATTTGCTGAGTCGGATGATTATGGAGTTGTCGAAGCGGTGATTTTCCGGTGATTGACATCCTGTTGTTGTGAGCAGGTGTGGTGAGCAGGCTTGCCCTGCGCTGGGCTGCGTAGCAGACCTAGAACAGTCGATGCCGATTTGCCTGAAATCCCCATCGCCTGGATTGGGGCCGCTGCGCGAGCAAGCTCGCTCACCACAGGGGACTCCGGCGCCGACTCCCTGCGGCTGATGCCCAGAAAGCCAACGCACTCAATAGAAAATCCATCTGCAATCCTTCGCACTGTGTGATCAGGCGAAGGACTTTGCAGAGGTTTTCAGGTGATATCTGTAGAGCTTATCTCGCTGTTACGTGGGAGGTTTCAGCAGTTTTTGTGCGCGTTCGCCCCAGCACCAGACTGCACAACGCCGGCAAGAACAGCAGCGTCAACACCGTCCCCACCAACACCCCGCCAATCAGCACATAGGCGAGGGACGACCAGAACACCGACAACGTCAGCGGAATAAACGCCAGCGCCGCCGCCAGTGCCGTGAGGATCACCGGCCTTGCACGCCGCACCGTGGCTTCGACGATGGCCTCTCGAATCGCCATGCCGTGCTCCTGGTTCTGGCGGATCTGGTCGGTAAAGATCAGCGTGTTGCGCATCAGGATCCCACCAATTCCGATCAAGCCCAGGATCGCGTTGAAGCCGAACGGCTGGTTGAACAGCAGCAAGGTCGGCACCGCGCCGATCAAACCCAGCGGCGCCGTGGCGAAGACCATGAACATCACGCCGAATGAGCGTACCTGGAACATGATCACCGTAAGTGTCAGCAGGATCATGATCGGGAACAGCGCGGCCAGGGCGACGTTGGCCTTGGCGCTTTCTTCCACCGGGCCGCCGATGTCGATCTGGTAACCGGCGGGCAGCTTGGCGATCAGCGGTTGCAGGTCTTTGTACACGGCCATTTCCACGTCGGGCGGTTGCACGCCGTCGATGATGTCGGCGCGCACTTCCACGGTGGTCGCGCGGTTGCGGCGCTTGAGGATCGGTTCTTCCATCACCGCCTGGAAATGCCCGACCTGGGCCAATGGCACTGAGGTGCCGGCGCTGTTGGTCAGGGTCATGTTGTTGAGGTTGCCGAGGTCTTCACGTTGGCTGCCCTGGGCACGGGCGACGACGGAGACGGTGCGGTTGCCTTCACGCACTTCGGTGATCGGATTGCCGCTGAGCAAGGCATTGAGCTGGGACTTGACCTCATTGGGGGTGAAACCCAGCAAACGCAGGCGGTCTTGATCCAATACCAGGCGATAGCCGCTGGTGCGCTCGCCCCAATCGAGGAAGGCGTCCTTGGTCAGCTTGTTGGCGGCGACGACTTTGCGCACGTCTTCGGAGACCCCGCGCAGCACGTCCACGTCAGGGCCGGACACACGGAACACCACGGGGAACGGCACGGGCGGACCGAACAGCAACTGCGTCACGCGCACCCGCGCCGCAGGAAACTCACCGGCGGCAATGCGTTCACGCATGCGCAGTTTCAAGGCGTCGCGAGCGTGGGAGTCCGGGGTCTGCACGATCAGCTTGGCAAACGCCGGGTCCGGCAGTTCGGGATTCAGCGACAGGAAGAAACGCGGTGCGCCGCCGCCCACATAGGTGTCGACGATTGTGGTTTGCGGTTCTTGCAGCAGGGCTTTTTCCAACTGCGCGGCCACCGCTTCGGTGCTTTTGAAGGCGCTGCCGGGCGGCATGTACACCTCAAGAATCAGCTCGGAACGGTCGGAATTGGGGAAGAACTGCTTCTTCACCACGCCCATGCCCAGCACGCACAGCACAAACGCCGCCACCACCAGGCCGGTGACCAGCCAACGCCCGCGAACACACGCTTCGACCAATGCCCGCAGCTTCTGGTAGTAACGCCCGGCATAGATTGCGTCATGGCCGCCAGGCACCGGCTTGATCTGCGGCAGCAGTTTCACGCCCAGATACGGCGTGAACACCACGGCCACCAGCCAGGACGAGATCAGCGCAAAGCCAACGATCCAGAAGATGTTGCCGGCATATTCCCCGGCACCGGAGCGGGCAAACCCCACCGGCAGAAAGCCGATGATGGTGACCAGCGTGCCGGTCAGCATCGGCGCCGCCGTGGAACTCCAGGCAAAGGTGGCGGCGTGAATACGGTCGAAACCTTCCTCGAGCTTCACTACCATCATCTCGATGGCGATGATCGCGTCATCCACCAGCAAACCCAGGGAAATGATCAGCGCGCCGAGGGTGATGCGGTCGAATTCACGCCCGGTCAGCAGCATGATCACAAACACCACCGACAAGGTCAGCGGCACCGCTGCTGCCACCACCAGGCCCACACGGAAACCCAGGGCCAACAGGCTGATCACCATCACCACCGCGAGGGCGACGAAGAATTTCAGCATGAACTCATTCACTGCCAAGCTGATGTTCTTCGCCTGGTCGGAGACCTTGGCGAAGTTCACGCCCAGCGGCAAATCGGCCTGGATCCTGGCTTCCTGGGCCTTGAGGCTCTTGTCCAGTTCCAGGCCGTTCCAGTGTTTCTCCATGATCACGCCCAGCATCAACGCGGGGTCGCCCTGGTGACGAATGCGGTAGCTGGGCGGGTCTTCATAGCCTCGGCTGACGGTGGCTACATCGGCGATGCGCAACACGCGGCCATTGACTTCCAGCGGCACGTTTTCGATCAGCGACAGGCTATCGAACGCACCGTCGATGCGGATGTAAGCGCGGGCCCCGGCGGTCTCGACGAAACCCGACGGCGCCACGGCGTTTTGTGCGGCCAATGCAGCAAAAATCTGATCCGGCTTGATGCCCAGGGTTGCCAGGCGCTCGTAGGAAAACTCCACAAACACCCGCTGCGCCTGCTCGCCGAGAATATTGACCTTCTTTACCCCCGGCAGGTTGAGCAAACCCTGGCGCAGGTCTTCGGCCATCTGCACCTGTTGCCGATGAGGCAGGTGTTCGGCTTCCAGAGCGTATAGCGCGAAATACACATCGGAATATTCATCGTTGAAGAATGGCCCGATCACACCCTGGGGCAGCTTCGCGGCTTCATCACTGAGCTTTTTACGGGTCTGGTAGAACAGGTCCTGGATTTCGCTGGGGCGCGTGGATTCCTTGTAGGTCATGCGCATCGACACGAAACCGGGTTGGGCGATGGTCTCGACGCGGTCGTAGTAGTCCAGTTCCTGCAAGCGTTTTTCCAGGCGGTCGGCCACCTGTTCCTGCATTTCCTGGGCAGTGGCGCCGGGCCAGGCGGCGGTGATGGTCATCACTTTGACGGTGAAGGAGGGGTCTTCCGCGCGTCCCAGTTTGCCGAAGGAGAAGATCCCGGCGGCGAGGATCGCGATGATCAGGAACAGGGTGACCGCGCGATGTTTGACCGCCAGTTCGGAAAGGTTGATACCGCGCATGCTCAGTTGTCCTGTTTGCGGTTGAGGGCCAGTACTTGCGCCGGCAGCAGGCGCACGGTGTCACCGCTGTGCAGCAGGTGTGCGCCGAGGGCAACGATGACCTGGCCGGGGGCAACACCACTGTTGAGCAGCGCGTCTTCCTGGCCGAGGCTGGCGACGTTCACGGGAGCAAAGCTGACTTTGTCATCTGCGCCGATCAGCCACACGCCGGTGCCTTGTCCCGCGTCCTGCAGTGCGCCGATGGGCACGCGGGTTTGCTCGGCCTGGCCGTTGCCTTGCAGGCGCACGGTGATGGTGGAACCGAGGGCGAAGCGGGCGACGGCGCCGTGCAGCACGTAGCGGGCGCGGTAGGTGCGGGTGGTCGGGTCGGCGCTGGCAGAGAGTTCGCGCAACGCGGCGGTCACCGCCTGGTCAGGCGCGCCGAAGGGGAAGGCCAGGGCTTTCTGTGAGGCCTGGTCGCGCTGGTTTTCCGGCAGGTTGACGATGGCTTCGCGGGCACCGTCATGGGCCAGGCGCGCCACAATCTGCCCTTCGGCGACCACCTGGCCGCGATCCACGCGCACGTCGGTGATGATGCCGTCGCCATCGGCTTTGAGCACGGAGTAGGTGCGACGGTTTTCGATCTGGCTGGCGTCGGATTGCGCCGAGGCCAGCTCGGCTTCGGCGACGCGCAGGTTGGTCGCGGACTGGTCGAAGATCTGCCGCGACACGGCGCCGGTATTGGCCAGGCGCTGGTAGCGGTTTTCGTCGTCACGACGCTGGCGCAGTTGTGCCTGGGCGGCGTTGACGCGGTTCTTTGCCGAGCGCAGGGCCAGTTCGAAGTCGCCGATGTCCAGCACCAGCAGGGTGTCGCCACGGGACACGTGCTGGCCAGGATCGACCTTGCGTTCGATGACTTTGCCGCTGACCCGGAAACCCAGGTCGCTTTCGGTACGTGCCGCGACCACGCCGGTATAGGCGCTCTGTTGGGTGCCGGCGGCTTCGACTTTGGCCGCGAGGACCGGGCGCGGTTGAGGGACTTCGGCGGCGGTGTCGGCTTTGCTGTTGCAACCATTTAGGACGATCAATAGGGCCAGGGGCGTGAGAAGACGCAAGGGAAGAGGGTGCATGGCGGGCTCCGGGGATAACCGTTGGGCAAAAAATTATGGACATAATTTTTTACGCATATTATGGTCGAAATATAAATTAATCCAGCCCCCCGGATACACCTCATGACAAATGCCCCGGTCCCCTCGCGAAGCCTACTGTTTTTACTGGTGGCCCTGACGGCACTGGGTGAGGTTTCGACCCAATTGATCATCCCTGGCCTTGGCGCCATCGAGCAGGCATTGGCAGCGCCAGCCGGCTCGGCATTGATGGCGCTGTCGGCATTTGTCGCTGCCTTTGGTCTCGGGCAATTGCTGTTCGGCCCGCTGTCGGACCGTATCGGCCGGCGTCCGGTGCTGATCGGCGGCCTGGTGCTGTACGTGCTGGCGACCTTGTCGATGCTGCTGGTCCACGACATCCACCAGTTCATCGCCGCCCGCGTGCTGCAAGGCCTGGGCGCCTGCGCCGCGTTGGTACTGGCGCGCACGGTGGTGCGGGACGTGTGGAAGGCCGAGGCGGGGCCTGCACTGGCCTTGACCATGATCGGCATGCTCTACGCCATTGTGGTGGCACCCATGGTCGGTGGCCTGTTGATCAAACTCTTCGGCTGGCACGCGCCGATCGTCCTGGCGCTGGTGATTGGCAGCGTGGTGTTGCTGCTGGCCTTGCTGTTCTTTCGCGAGAGCAACCACTACCTCGATCCCAAGGCCGGCCACTGGCGCACCCTCGGCGGGCAATACCTGGATCTGCTCAAGGGCCGTCAATACCGTGCGTTCGCCGTGGCTTTGGCGTGCACCTATGGCGCGATGTTTGCGGTGATTGCCGGTTCTTCGGCGGTGTTTATCAACCTGCTGGGCTTCAGCACTCTTGAGTACGGGATCAATTTCGGCCTGATCGTGTCGATGCTCATCGTCGGTTCCACCTACACCCGACGCAATATCCTGCGCCTGGGCCCCCAGCGGATTGTGGCGATGGGTGTGACAATGGTGGCCATCGGCGGCGTGTCAGCGCTGGTCATTTATGCGCTGTTCGGCCTATCGGTACTCGGCCTGGATATTCCGATCGCGCTGGTCACCCTGGGCGGCGGCCTGGTGCTGCCAGGGTCGGTGACGGGTGGCGTCATGCCCAACGCACACCGCGCCGGTCTGGCGGCAGGCTTGATGGGGTTTGCGCAGATGTTCGGCGCCACCTGCAGCGGCGTCTTGCTGAGCCAACTGCGCGATGGCAGTGCCGCGCCGATGATCATCATCCAGGCCTGTTTTGCGCTGACGGCCTTTGTCGCGTTTCATCTGCTGCGTCAGCGCCAGGTCAAGGGATTGTCCTATACGTAGGACGATCCAGGCCGCTTTTGCCGGCTAGTGCCCAACGGCCAGCAGCCTTATGGTGTATGCACTTTGGAGGTACACCATGAAAAAGCTTATCGGCATCTACACCAGCCCTCGCGGCCATTGGGTCGGCGACGGTTTCCCGGTGCGCACGCTGTTTTCCTACGACACCATGGGCAAGCACATCAGCCCATTCCTGCTGCTGGACCACGCCGGTCCGGCAGATTTCACGCCGACCGAACAACGTCGCGGCGTCGGTCAACACCCTCATCGCGGCTTTGAGACCGTGACCATCGTCTACGATGGCGAAGTCGAACACCGCGATTCCACCGGCGCCGGTGGCACCATCGGCCCCGGCGACGTGCAATGGATGACTGCCGCCAAAGGCATTCTCCACGAAGAGTTCCATTCCGAAGCGTTTGCCCGTAGCGGCGGAGCGCTGGAAATGGTGCAACTGTGGGTCAACCTGCCGGCCAAGGACAAAATGGCCGACGCCGGTTACCAGACGATTGTCGATGGCGACATTCCGATACTGCCGTTGGCCAACGACGCCGGGCAACTGCGCCTGATTGCCGGCGAGTTTGCTGGCACCCAAGGCCCGGCCCGCACTTTTACGCCTATCGACGTGTGGGACTTGCGCCTCAACGCCAGCAAGCCCGTCAGTTTAGACCTGCACGAAGGGCGTAATACAGCCCTGGTGATCCTGCGCGGTACGGTCTTGGTCAATGGCGCGGAAGTCGCGCGCCAAGGGCAATTGGCGCTGTTTGAGCGTGATGGTCGCCAACTGACACTGGAGGCCAACGACGACGCCAAGGTGTTGCTGCTCAGTGGCGAACCCATCGACGAGCCTATCGTCGGGCATGGCCCGTTCGTGATGAATACCGAGCAGGAGATTCATCAGGCGTTTGCGGACTTTCAATCCGGTCGTTTCGGCCAGATGTAAGCACACCCGCTATACCCTGCAGCGGCATTTCATGCGATCTTCACGGCATTCACCCTGGAGTCGCCTGGATGCCCTCATTTATCGCTGATCACCCGATGTTGTGCGCCCTGGCGCTGATCTTTATCGACATCGCAGTGTGGCGCCTTATTTCCGTCAACCTCGCCAACTGGAAGCTCGCGGCGCGGTTGGCGATCTTTGCCGTGTACAGCGCCGTGCTGTTCAACGACGGCATGAACCCCATGCAAATGGCACCCTATGCGGACAACACCGCATTGCACCTGGCGGCCACTGCCTTGCAGATCGGCTGGTGGCTGTTCGCGGCGCGCACGCTGACGGTGTTGCTCGGTGCGGTGATGATGCAGCGCGTCGGGCACACCGGGCGCCTGCTGCAGGATGTGGTCGGCGCCGTGATCTTCCTGATCGCGATCATCGCCGCCATGGCCTATGTGCTCGACCTGCCGGTCAAGGGCGTGCTCGCTACTTCCGGCGCGGTGGCGATCATTGTCGGCCTGGCGCTGCAAAGCACGTTGAGCGATGTGTTCTCCGGGATCGTGCTCAACACCACCAAGCCGTATCAGATCGATGACTGGATCTCCATCGACGGCACCGAAGGCCGGGTGACCGATATTGACTGGCGCGCCACGCGTCTGCAAACCTCCCAGGGCAGCCTGGCGGTGATCCCCAACTCCCTGGCGGCCAAGGCCAAGATCATCAATTTCTCGCGCCCGGCGGACATGTTCGGCCTCTCGGTCAGCCTGCAAGTCAGCCCCCATGCGCGCCCGCAAACGGTGATCGAGGCGCTGGAGCGGGCGATGCAGGGGTGTCGGCCGCTGCTGGGCAAGCCGGCGCCGAGTGTGGCGTTCAAGACCTCGGCCAGTGGTGGTGTGGAGTATGAAATCAGCGGTTTTGTACCGGCCATGACCCTTAAGCGTGAAGTGCGCAACCAGCTTTACGATTTGGCCTTCCGTCACCTGCAAGCGGCGGGCGTCGGCCTGCTGTCTGCCACTGAAAGCAGCACACCGCCGGCAATGTCTGCGGCGCGCGCATTGCTGGAGCGTTCGTCGATTTTCTCCACCTTGCGCCAGGAAGAGAAAGACACCTTCAGCCAGAACATGACCCTGCACACCTATCGCGCCGGCGAGATGATCCTGCCGGCCGGGGAGGTCAGTGATCATTTGTTTATCGTCGAATCCGGGGTGGTCTCGGTGATGCTGACCAAGGGCGGACACAAGTTCGAAGCCGGGCGCATGGGGCCGGCGGAGGTGATTGGCGAGGCGGGTATTCTGTCAGACCAGGCGGCGCTGGCGGATTTCTCGGCCAAAACCTTCTGCACCCTGTACCGCATCGAGAAGGAATACTTGAAGCCCTGCCTGGATGCGCGGCACGACATCAGCGAGGCCATGAAAACCTTGCTGGATTTCCGCCTGCACGCTGCGCAGGCCTTGACTCAGGACGCGCCGGTGGTACCCGTCAAGAAGGGTTTCCTGCAATGGTTGCGCAATCGCGGGTTGTAGCCGGTCAACGCGCCATGGCGATGCGATAGCGCTGGTCAAAGTCATTCGCCAATTGTTCCAGCGTCACATCCCCCAGCCGCGCCAGCAACAACGACTGAGCCTGGTCAAAGGCATCGGTCAGCGCTGCGTTCACCGCCTGTTCCACCAGGCATTGCGGGTGGTCGGTCGACAGGCCGATGGCGAATATCGACGGCGTGCCCAGGGCGTTGTGAATCTCCAACAAGGTGATCTCACTCAGGGGCTTACCCAGGCTCCAGCCGCCCTGGTGACCTTTCTCCGAGCGTACATACCCTTTTTCCTTGAGCAGCCCGAGTGTGCGCCGCACCACAACCGGGTTGGTGCCGAGCATTTGCGCGATAGTCTCCGAGGTTGCGCGCTCTTCATGGCGACCCATGTGGATAAGTACGTGGAGCATGCGCGACAGTCGGGTGTCATTTCTCATCAATAAACCTCAGGGTGATTCGGACCAAAGTATCGTTCGTAACCTAAAAAGTTGCGAGAGTCTTGACGCAGTATTTTTACGTAACATATGGTGTGTCGTGAAAGCATTCGGACAACCGAATGCGTAAAGCAGGGATCACCATCATGATATACGACGTCATTATCGTGGGCGGCAGCTATGCCGGTCTGTCAGCAGGCTTGCAACTGGCACGGGCCCGACGCCAGGTGCTGGTGGTTGATGCGGGGCAACGGCGCAACCGTTTTGCGGCAACGTCTCACGGTTTCCTCGGCCAGGATGGCCAGGCTCCGGAGGCCATCGTTGCTCAAGGCCGCAGCCAATTGATGCAGTACCCGACGGTCACTTGGGTGCAAGACAGCGTGATTGAGGCGAGTGCAGAATCACAAGGGTTTGCCGTTCGCAGCGAATGCAACGGTACCTTTCACGCCAAGCGCCTGATCCTGGCCACTGGGGTGGTGGACACGTTGCCCGCCATCGAAGGCCTCGAACAGCGGTGGGGCAAGCACGTTTTCCATTGCCCTTACTGCCACGGCTACGAGCTGGACAAAGGCCGCATCGGTGTGTTGGCAACTTCACCCCTGGCCATGCACCACGCACTGATGCTGCCGGACTGGGGCACCACCACGTTGTTCACCCAGGGCGTGTTCACCCCGGATGCCGAACAACAGGCGCAGTTGGATCGGCGTGGGGTCAGCGTGGAAAGCGGCGCGGTACGGCGCATCTTCGGCGAGCGAGCCGACCTGGAGTTGGACGATGGCCGAGTGTTCAGCCTCGACGGCATCTTTACGATGTCTCGCACCCAAATCAGCCCTTTGGCCGCGCAACTGGGCTGTGAGCTTGACGACGGCCCCACCGGTGCTTACCTGCACACCAATGACATGCGCCAGACATCCACGCCTGGCGTGTTTGCCTGTGGCGATGCGTCCCTCGCCGCCGGATCCGTAGCGCTGGCCGTGGCGGAGGGCGTGCGCGCCGGAGTCGGCGCGCATTTTTCGTTGATCAACGGTTGAGGTACACCGGGCTGTCCGTGGACAACGAAGCCTTTACCGCCAGGTTCATGATCGGTGATCAACACTGCGCGCCGGCGGGTACAGCGTCTATTTGCTGTCAAGGAAGCCCAGTACGGCCGCATTGAACAACGCCGGGTCCTGCAGGAACGCAAAGTGGCTGGTGTTCGGCAGGATCAACAGGCCAGCACCTGGAATGGTCGTTGCCATGTACTCGGTGTGTTCGCGCTTGATTGCTTCGTCATGGTCGCCGTCGGCAATCAGAATCGGCGTCTTGATGCTCTGCAGTTGGGCGTCGGTCCAGTTCGGCTGGCTGGCCCACATATGGCTGATCTGCTCGACAAACGCGTCGTACTCTTTAGGCGTCGGCGACAGTTTGGCGTACTCCTTGCCAGCGCGTTCGATAAAGGCGGCGAAGGTCGGATTTTTTTCCACGGCGTCCTTCACACCCGAGGTCTGGGTGTTGGCGGCGAAGGCGAAAACTTTGCCGATACGGTCCGGGTGACGCAGGGCCAGGTCGATGCCGATGATGGCGCCGTCGCTCCAGCCGACGATATCGGCGCGGGGGATCTTCAGGTGGTCGAGTACGGCCACCACATCGTCGGCCATCAGGTCATAACCGTAGGGTTTGTCATCCCGCGAACTGCGCCCGTGGCCACGGCTGTCGATACTGATCACCGTGTGCTTAGCCGCCAGCGCCTTGACCTGGTTGCCCCAGTAATCGGAGTTGGACAAACCGCCATGCAGCAGCACCACGGGTGAGCCATGACCGGTGCGGGTGTAGTAGACCTTGATGCCGTTGACGGCAGCGTAGCCGGTTTTCGCGCCCGTCACGGCGGCGGGAGTCGGCGGCAGGGTTTCCCAGCGTTCAGCGGCTTGAGCCGCAGAAAAAGACAGCATCAGGCAGGCAGCAGCCAACAGGCGACGTGACATAGCGGTTCCTTCTTTGCGATGAGTAGGGGCTGAACTCTAGCACCGGCTCCTGCACGGGAAATACGCATTTTTGCCTATCAAAACCGGCCTTTCGAAAGAAAAAAATGCAGTTATATCAGTGGAATAAAAGCATCTAAACGACCTTGTGGGCGATCAGGCCATTGGCACAATCGATCAGCGTGTTGCTGGTCGAGCGTGGTTGCCAGTCCAACTGCAGGCGGGCTTTTTCGTCGAGAGGCTAATCCGACGAGGGTCATTTTGTTCAATACCGCGATCTGACTCGCCGTTTACCGTGGCCACACCATCACGGTTTCGAACAAAAGGAGTTGCAATGAGCTTGATTATTTCCATGGCTGCCTTCGCCCTGGCCACGTCCATCACGCCGGGTCCGGTGAATGTGGTGGCGCTGAGTTCGGGGGCTCGCTTCGGTTTTGTCGCCAGCCAGAAGCATGTGTTCGGTGCGGCCGTCGGCTTCACGCTGTTGCTGGTGTTGATTGGGCTGGGCTTGCATGAGGTGCTGGTACGCTGGCCGATTTTGACCCAGTTGATCCAGTGGGGCGGGGTGGCCTTCCTGCTGTACATGGCCTGGAAACTGGCCGCGGACGATGGCCGGCTGGATGCCGAGGGCGCCGCAACGGCGCCGTCGATGGTCTATGGGGCGATCATGCAATGGCTCAACCCCAAGGCGTGGCTGGCCTGCGTGGCGGGGATGGGCTTGTTTGTGGCGGATGGCGATGCCGCACAGGTCTGGCTGTTTGCGGCGCTCTATCTGGTTATCTGCTACCTGTCGGTGGCGTGCTGGGCCTACGCCGGCACATTCCTGCGCCGCTACCTCGGCAACCCTCAGGGCGTTCGCGTGTTCAACCGCTCAATGGCCGCGTTGCTGGTGGCCAGTGTGGGTTATTTATTGATGGCTTGAGTCGGTCGCGGTACTGCCCCGGCGTGGCAGCGAAATGCTGCTTGAAGGTGCGCTGGAAGTGCGCCTGGTCGGCAAAGCCTGCGGCCAGCGCGACGTCGGCGATCAGTTCACCCTGGCGCAATTGCGCGCGGGCAAACTGGATACGCTGGTTGACCAGGAATGCATGGGGCGTCAGGCCGTAATACTGCTTGAACGCACGGATCAGGTAGGACGGTGAAAGCTCGGCTGCTACACAGATATCTTCCAGTTTGAGGGCGTCGGTGCAGTGTTCGCGGATGTAGTCGGCGGCGCGTTCCAGCTTGTGGTTGACCTCACGCACCGGCGTGTCGGAGGGGTTGAGGCGCTGTTGAACTTCAGTGAAGTAACTCACCAGTGCGCTCTGTTTTTGCAGGTGTTCGGCCTGTTCATCCGCCAGTATCCCGTACAACTCCAACAGGCCGTCGTAGAGCACCGTGTCCCGGGTGTAGGGTGTGCTGAATGGGCGGTAACCCTGGTCCGTGCCGAACCCCAACTGGTGTTGCAAGTCTGTCAGCCAGGGCGTGTCGATGTACAGCATCTGGTAGGACCACGGCTCATTGGCGATGGGGTTGCAGGCGTGTACGTCGCCAGGGTTCATCAACACCACCGTGCCGGCGCTGATCTCAAACGTTTCGGCGCCGTAGTGGTAATAGCTGCGTCCGGTGGTGACTACACCGATGGAGAAATGCTCATGCGCGTGACGGCTATAGGTCACCTTGCGCCCATCGGCGATGGTGCGCGCTTCGATGAAGGGCAGGCGCTCGTCGCGCCAGAAGCGCGGCGAGCGTGAGGGGTGAGCGAGGCTGTTCGGCGACATGGCGGCGGGTCCCTCCCTTGAGCAAGTGAAGGGATCATTGCACAGACCTCCACCGTCGTCATCTCAGAAATCCCACTTGGTCGCCAGTTGCAGGCTGCGGGGTTCGCCGTAGAAACCGGTGCCGAAGTTGCCCAGGCCGGTGTAGTACTTTTTATCGAACAGGTTCTTCACATTCAGCGTGGTGCTCAAGTGCTCGTTGAAGCGGTAGCGTGCCATCAAGTCAACCAGGTAGTAGCTGTCTTGGGTGATGCGCGAGTTATTGCCGAAGTTGACCGTATCGTTTGGATCGGGCTGGAATACATTGCCAAAGAACTCGCTTTGCCAGTTCACACCGCCGCCCACGGTGACGTTCTCCAGCGCGCCGGGCAGGCGGTAGGTGCTGAACAGGCGCACCACTTGCTGTGGCGTGGTGGTTTGCAGCACCGAGCTGTACACGTAGCCGTTGTTGGCATCGCGGGTGTGCTGGTAGGTGTAGCCGGCGGAGACATTCCAACCGTCCAGCACCTCACCCGACAGTTCCGCCTCGAAACCTTTGGTAGTCGCACCGGCAATCGGGCGATACACCGAGTCGGTCTCGAAGCCTGAGACGTATTCGGCCACATTGTCCTGCTCGATGCGGAACGCCGCAAAGCTGGCGTTCAGGCGGCCCTCGTAGAACGCGGCCTTGATCCCCGCCTCGTAGGTGTCGCCTTCGATGGGATCAAGCAGCTTGCGGTCGGCGTCCTTGCTGTTCTGCGGGCGGTAGATCTGGGTGTAGCTGGTGTACACCGACCAGGTGTCGTTGAGGTCGTAGACGATCCCGGCATACGGCGTGACCACGCCGCTCTGGTGATAGCTGGTGCGGTTGTCGGGTTTGG
The DNA here is from genome assembly GCF_037479595.1 of Pseudomonas sp. MYb541. Taxonomy (NCBI): domain Bacteria; kingdom Pseudomonadati; phylum Pseudomonadota; class Gammaproteobacteria; order Pseudomonadales; family Pseudomonadaceae; genus Pseudomonas; species Pseudomonas sp. MYb541. Next base: position 74,074 of record NZ_JBBGYS010000019.1, read on the forward strand.
TCGGGTCGTAGAAATCGGTGTTGTCGGTGCCGCTGAAATTGCTCACGCGGGTGCCGAGGATGACCGATAGATCATCGGTGGGTTTCAGGCGTGTGGCCAGGTAGGCGCCGGTCTGGCGCTGCACGATATCGTTCTGGCCGCTGCGCGGTATGTCGGGTTTGGCGTATTCGCCGTGCCAGTCGAAGATGCTGCCGCCCACGGGCGGGTACACCGAACCGTACACCGGCACATCCTGTTTGGAGCGAGTGGTCATGAAGCCCATGATCAACTCGTGTTCTCGGCCGAACAAGTTGAACGGCCCGCTGAGGTTCACGTCCAGGGTGTTCTGCACTTGGTCACCCTTGTATTTGCCCATGAACATGTACATGTTCTCGCCGCTGACCGGGTCTGGGTTGCCGCCGCTGGCGGAGGCGAGCAGGGTGTCGTGCTGGCTGCGCTTGCGGTCGAGGCTGACTTTGAGCGACCAATCATTCGCCAGCTTCTGTTGCACCGAGGCGAAGATAGTCTGGTTGTTGAAGTCGCGACGGCTCCAGTCGGCGGCCGGGTTGAATGAGCGCGAGAAATTCGTGCGCGAGCCGTCGCTGAAGTACATCGGGAAACCGGTCCAACTGGCGCCGCGGGAGCGGGTGTCCTGCTGGTCGATACCGAAGGTCAGCAGGGTATCGGGTGTGAGGTCGGCCTCGAGAATGCCGTAGGCGATGTCCTTGGTGTGCTGGTAGTGGTCCAGGTACGACTGGCGATCCTGGTACACACCGACAAAACGGCCGCGCACGTTACCGGACTCGGTCAGCGGGCCGGAAATGTCGCCTTCGGTGCGGTAATTGTCCCAGGAACCGAAGGTCTGGGTCACCGAGGCTTTGAACGCTGCCGTGGGCTTTTTACGAATCAGGTTGACCGTGGCCGAAGGATCGCCGGAGCCGCTCAGCAGGCCGGCAGAACCCTTGATGATTTCCAGGTGGTCGTACACCGCCATGTCGGTGCTGGTGGTGCCGTAGTCATACACCCCGTCGTAGGTAGAGTTGACGCCGTCGTACTGGAAATTGGTGATCGGCAGGCCACGGCTGGAGAACTCCCAGCGCTCGCTGTCGTAGTTTTGCACGCTGACGCCGGGGGCGCGGCGCAGGGTATCGGCGATGCTGTTGGTGCCCTGGTCGTCCATCTGCTGACGGGTGATCACCGTCACCGACTGCGGGGTTTCACGCATCGACAGCGGCAGGCCAGTGGCCGAGGCCATGGAGCCGGTGGTGTAGGAATGGGTTTCTTCGGTGGTGGCGCCCAGGTCTTGGCCGGAAATCGTGGTAGCGCCCAGCTCCAGCGCGCCGGTGTTGTCGGGGATCAGCTCCAGCACGTAGCCGTTGTTGCCCTGAGGTAGGGCCTGCAAACCGCTGCCCTGCAACAGGCGCTGCAAGCCGGCCGCCGGGGTGTAGTTGCCGTTCAGGCCGGGACTGGTCTTGTCCGCGGCGAGGCTGTTGTGGCCGGCGATGAAAATGCCTGACTGCTCGGCGAAGCTGTTCAACACACTGACTAGGGACCCGGCGGCGATGCGGTATGGGCGGGCGGCTTCCTGGGTCGAAGGCGAGTCGGCGGCGTGTACCATCGGCGCGCCGAGGCAGAACAGCGAAGTGGCCAGCGCTAATGGGCGCAGCGCGAAGCGAGCAGGTTGCGACATGGATGTTTCCCTTTGGATCAAATCGATCGGCGAATTCAAAGCGTCTGCAGGGTTAACCGAACGAGTGTTGAAAAAGGGAACTGGCGGTTGAAGATTTTTTACTGCGGCCCGACCGATACCCACCACGGTAACGGCCGGTCGACCCGAATCGGTAGCGCCGCCTGCAACAGGTGCAGGGCATGATCGCTGTCTTTGAGCGGGAAGGAACCCATCACCGGCAACTGCGCCACCGCGGGGTCGCACCCCAGATGGCCTGGGCGATAACGGTTGAGTTCGGCGATCAACTGCCCAAGCGGCATGTTGTCCGCCAACAGCACGCCACGGCTCCACGCTTCCCGCGCCGGGGAGGCCGTTGTGATGGGCTTGAAGCCGTCGCGGGTGAAGGATGCTTGCTGGCCCGTTTCGATGATGCGCAGCTGCCGGTCTTGGGTGGTGACCTGCACGCGGCCTTCGAAGACATTGAGCTGGGTGTGATCGTCGCCTTGCAGCACACTGAAACGGGTACCCAGCGCCTGCATACGCCCGTATTCAGTGTCGACCAGGAACGGCCGACTGGCGTCCTTGGCTGTGTCGATCAATACCTCGCCAAAGCGCAGATGCAGCAACCGTTGCCTCGTATCAAATCGCACATCCAGCGCGCTCAATGCGTTCAGCCACACATGGCTACCATCGGCCAGCAGCGCATCGCGTGTCTCGCCGCTGGTGGTTGCATAGTCCGCGCTCCAGCCACCCACCAGCCGCGGCAGGGCGGTGTTGCGCCAGCTTCCCCAGGCCAGCGCCGAGCCGCCGCACAGCACCAACAGGGTCTTGAGCGTCTGACGCCGCGAACTGCGCAAGGCCCGGCTGGCACTCTGGGCTTGTTCCTGCAGCGGGGCAAAACGCTGACTTACCCGCTGCACATACTGCCAGGCCGCCAGGTGTTCGGGGTTTTGCGCGACCCAAGCTTGCCAGCGCAGTTGCTCCAGGGCGCTGCCCTGATCCTGCAGGCGCACATACCACTGTGCCGCCTGCTCCAGGCTGACGTGACTGAGTTTGCCGGGGGGCGTCATAGCACCAGCATCCCGTCGAGCTCGGCTTCCAGGATCGCGCAATGCAACAGGGCCTGGGCCATGTACTTCTTGACCATGCGCTCGCCCACGCCAAGCTGCTCGGCGATCTGCTTGTAGGGCAGGCCATGCAGTTGGGCGAGCAGGAAGGCTTCGCTGACTTTCTTCGGCAGGCGCGCGAGCATGGCGTCTACCTCCACCAGCGTCTCGACGATGATCGCCCGCTGTTCCGGCGACGGTTGCAGCGCTTGAGGTTGTTCGGCCAGGGTTTGCAGCCACGCACGTTCGAGCTGGCGCCGGCGCCAATGGTCGATGCACAACCCGCGGGCGATGGTGGCCAGGTAGGAGCGCTGGCGTACGGGGTCGGTTTCGGCGGGTGGGCGGCTGAGAATCCGGACAAACGTGTCGTGGGCCAGGTCGGCGGCATCGCAGCGGTCGTTCAGGCGTCGGCGCAGCAGGCCGAGCAGCCAGCTGTGGTGGGTGCCGTAGAGGTGGGTGAAAGAGGTCGACACACTGCCCGTCCAGCTCAAAAAGCGTGTAAATAAGAATTGGTCGCGATTAAAGCAAAGCATGGGGCTGCACGCAAATGATATTGGTTTGCTATCGGGCTAGAGATAAGGGTCAAAAACCGCTCCGCCAAACGAACGAAGCTTCACTGTAGGAGCGCGCTTGCTCGCGATGAACGTGAATGATGACGCAGTGCTGTCAGGCTGCCCGTGTCGCCTCTTGGTTTTTCGTGAGCAAGTTCACTCCTGGAAACCAATCCGCACCGCTATCGCTGTTGTAAGCGGTTCTCACAGCAGTTTAGACAAAAACACCCGGCTGCTGCCCTCCGGCTCGCAGGGCACTTCACCGAATTTCACCCAACCGTGCTTCTCGTAGAACCCTGGCGCCTGGAAGCTCAGGGTATAGAGCACCGCGTTGCGAGAACCCCGACGCCGGGCTTCGTCTTCGAAGGCTTGCAGCAATTGACTGCCCAAGCCCGAACCCCGCAGGTGTTCAGGCAGGTGGAAGAGGTCGAGAAAGGCCATGCCCAGCGTGGTTTTACCGGTGATGCCGCCGAGGATCTGATCCGTTTCGGTGTCTTTGATCAGCACCATCAGTGGCCTGCGATCGTTGTAGCCGGTGATGCTTTCGTTAAATGCCGCCAGCCCGCTGCCGAGGATGCGCTCGGCTTCGGGGTTGGGTTGGTCGCTGATCTCAATTGAAGGTGCAGTCATCGTTGCATCTCACCAGGTGCTTGTTGAACGGCCCAGGCAGGTGCGCACTGCCTCGGGCCGCCAATGGTCTTACGCCCGCTGCCAGCCTCCCTCGCCATCAGCCTTGATCTCGAAATCTATAGGCTCGCGGTAAGGATCACCAAGGGGCGCATAGTGCCCGTTGCCGGCAGACTGCGTCGGTTGCCAGCTTTGGGTGTTGTGATCGAAGTATTCGGCATCATCTCCCGCCGACTGATCAAGGGGGTTATGCCTGGGTTTGTCGCTATCGATCCTGCCGATTTCGAATGCCTGATACATCGAAGCGAAAGGGTTCAATCCACCAATTGAAGACATGAGTACACCTCTGTGATGAAAATAAAAATACCCTGATGGGCGCATCGCAGGCTATCGAGCGCCGGCAAGTCATTCAATGAGGTGTTTTCACGGGGATGTAACGGGCTGAAACCAGCCTCGGGTCCGTACACGCAGTCGGTTGTGAGACTGTAGGCCATGTCTTGTTTATCGTGTGTGGTCTCAAGTCTGGCGTCAGAGATTGGAGCCGCGCCCCAGCTTTTTGCGGATTGAAATACATTGATCTTTTGAGCTGTCGCTACGCCTTAGATGTCTCGACACACAATCGGAACCCACCTGCGGTGCTCTAGAGCGCCATCATCATCTCATGCCACGCCATTCCGCCATGGTCGGAAGGTGAGGGGGTGGTGTAGTGGTAGCCCATGCGCTTGTACAACGGCACGTGTTGTTCTTTGCACATCAAGTGGATCGTCTGCTTGCCCATGTCGCGCATGCGCTGCACGAATTCGGTCATCAACGCCTTGGAATAGCCCTTGCCCTGCTGCGCCGGGTCGACCACCACCGACATGATCACCACATTCGGCGCCTCGGCCGAATGGCCCACCAACTCCTTGAACGCCTCGTCCGACATCACCACGTCATAGGCGCAACCGCAGTTGATGAAACCCACGGTTTGGCCCTCGGCCTCCAAGATCAAAAAGCCTTGCGGGTACTGCGCAATGCGCGTGGCGATCTTTTCCAGTGTCGCGGCTTCGTCACCTTCGTAGGCGCTTGTTTCGATTTCAAAGCATCGGGCGGCATCGGCGGGGAGGGCATTGCGGAAGGTGAGGGCGGGCATGGTCTTTCCTGAGGCACTAAGCGAAAGGTTCTATCATAGAGAAACATCACGTGGCTGGCACTGAAACGCTATCGCCGGTAGGAGCCAATGCACACTCATCGCAACCAGAAAACCCGCCAAAGCGGGTTTCCTTCACAGCTCAATCCAAAACAGCCGGATTAAATCTCCCCTACCAACTTCCCCCCCTCCATCCGGCGCTTATACGCACTGTCCCGGCTCGCCAACCAGAAATACAACGGCGATGTCACCACCAACCCCACCACCCAGGACAAGTCCGCCCCGTTGATGTGTTCCGAAATCGGCCCGACATACAGCGGTGTGTTCATGAACGGAATCTGCACCACAATTCCCACGGCATACGCCAACAGCGCCTGTGGGTTGTAGCGCCCGTAAATCCCGCCATCCACGCGGAAGATCGAGGCAATGTCGTACTTGCCCTTATGGATCGCATAGAAGTCGATCAGGTTGATCGCCGTCCACGGCACCAGTACCACCAGTAGCACCAGCACCATGTCGACGAAGTGGCCAATGAAGTCCTTGGAGGCAAACACCGCGGCAATCGCACAGGCTGCCAGCACCAGGATCGAGATCACCGCGCGGCTTTTGGCCGTTGGAATCCAGCGGTAGGCAAAGGTCTGCACCAGGGTGATGATCGACAGTACGGCACCGTACAGGTTGAGCGCGTTATGGCTGATCACGCTGAGGAGGAACAGCACCAGCATCAGGGGCCCAATCGCCCCAGTGGCGAGTTTGACGGCGTCCATGGTGTCCATGCCCACCGGCGTCGCCAGCACGGCGACGGCACCGAAGATGAAGGACAGGCTTGAACCGAGGGCCGAGCCGAGGTAGGTGGTCCAAAAAGTGGAGGCTACCGGTACGTCGGCCGGCAGGTAGCGCGAGTAGTCCGACACGTAGGGGGCAAATGCGATTTGCCACAGGGCCGCCAGGGACACGGTCGCCAGCACGCCTGCGATGTTGAATTCGCCGCGTGTCAGGAAGTCCGTGGTCTGTACATGGGTAAATATGTAGCCGAAGCCCAGCACGATCCCGGCGCCCAGCACCCAGGTGCCGATGCGGTTGAGCACGTGGATGAAGCGGTAGCCGATGATGCCGATGATCCCGGAACCAATGGCGCCGATGACGATGCCCACCGGCACGGGCACCGCGTCGACCACGCCGTGCAGGGATTTACCCGCAAGTACGATGTTGGAGGCGAAGAAACCGATGTACATCACGCCGGCGATCACCACCACCAGCAAGGCGCCGAGGGAGCCGAACTGGGCGCGGCTCTGGATCATTTGCGGGATGCCCATTTGCGGGCCCTGGGCTGAGTGCAGCGCCATCAGCACGCCGCCGACCAGGTGGCCGATGAGGATGGCGACGATGCCCCAGAGGAGGTTGAGGTGGAACAGTTGCACACCCAGCGCACCCGTGACGATCGGCAGCGGCGCAATATTGCCGCCGAACCACAGGGTGAACAGGTCTCTTACCTTTCCATGGCGATCTTCCGGGGGCACGTATCCAATCGTGTGTTTTTCGATAAGCGGGGCGGAGGATGTTGCAGTGGTGACCATGACGAACTCCAAGGCAAGGTGAGTACGTTGACGTACTTCGCTGTGCGCCACGTGCGCGGCGCTTTGTTGTTGGAGTGATGATCTGCAATGGACACGGGGAGGTAAATTAGTAAGTTTGTTGCTATAGACCTTAAAAAATATAGCTCGCAGCTTTGCCGCGCTCCGGTATGTTGCCTACACCTGTTTAGCGGGCGAAGTCCCACGTTTCTGGAGGTCCCGATGGCTGCGTACAACCTGCGCCAACTCAGATATTTCGTCACCACGGCCGAATGCGGCAGCGTCGCCGAGGCCTCGCGCAAGCTGTACATCGCGCAGCCGTCGGTGTCCACGGCGATCAAGCAGTTGGAAGACAGCTTTGGCGTGCAGCTGTTTATCCGTCATCACGCCCAGGGGGTGTCGCTGACGCCCAGCGGCGCACGCTTCTATCGCAAGGCCCTGGAGTTGCTGCGCGTAGCCCATGAGTTCGAGCAGAACGCCCTCGCGGACAATGACGTGGTGGCGGGGCAAATCGATATCGGCTGCTTTGAAACCGTGGCGCCGTTGTACCTGCCCCGCTTGATCGCCGGCTTCAAGGCGCGTTGGCCGGGGGTGGAGATCCGCATTCGTGATGGCGAGCAGCAGGAACTGGTGCAGGCGTTGACGGCAGGCAGTATCGACGTGGCGATGCTGTTCGAACATGACCTGGGCGCGACCATCGAAACCACGCCATTGATGCCGCCGCAGCAGCCATATGCGCTGTTGCCGGCGGATCATCGTTTCGCGCAGCAGGCCAAGGTTTCACTGGCGGACCTGGTGCTGGAACCGATGATCTTGCTGGATGTGCTGCCGAGCCGCACCTACTTCGTGAGCATCTTTGAAGAGCGCGGGCTGACGCCGAATATCGTGTTCAGCTCGCCGTCCATCGAGATGGTGCGGGGGATGGTGGGGCGGGGGTTCGGGTTTTCCATCCTGGTGACCAAGCCGTTTACCGAGTACACCTATGATGGGCAGAAAGTGGTGTGTGTGCCGTTGGCAGAAACGGTGACCGGCTCAGGCTTGTCGGCGGTATGGTTGCGCCGCGCGCCGTTGACCAAGCCGGTGCAGCTCTTTGTCGACTACTGCCGCGAAGAACTCGTCCGCCTCCTCGCCTAGGGCTCCGGCCGTAGGAACCGAGCTTTTGTAGTGAGCGAGCTTGCCTCGCGCGGGGCAAGCCCGCTCACCACAAAAACAAGGCCACAGGGATTTGCATGAAGTGTTCAGGCGCGAATCGAGTCCAGCATCCGCCCCAGCATCGCGTCACACCCCGCCAGTTGCTCCAGGCTGACAAACTCATCCGGCTTATGCCCCTGGTCCATGCTCCCCGGTCCGCACACCACCGTGGGAATGCCCACCGCATCAAACAACCCACCTTCAGTGCCAAACGCCACCGTTCCAAACTCCCGCGAGCCGGAAAACGCTGCGATCAACTCCGCCGCCTGGCTGCGCTCATCGGTGACCAATCCTGGGTAGGCCGACAGCTCGGTAAAGCGAATCGCACTCTGCGCACTCACCGCCTGCATGCGCGGCAACACCTGCTGCTCGGCATAGGCCTTCAGTTCTTCAGCCACTTCGGCGGGGTCCTGCGACGGCAACGCACGCACTTCAAAATCGAACCGGCAATCCGCGGGTACGATATTCAGGGCCTTGCCACCGCTGATCACACCGGTTTGCACCGTGCTGAACGGCGGATCAAACCGCGCATCCTGGATCTCCCGCAGCCACTGGCCAATCCGTCCCAGCTCCCCAATCAGCTCGGCAGCATGCTCAATCGCATTCACCCCATAAGGTGCATAGGCCGAATGGCATGCCTCGCCGTGCACGTCGCAGCGCATCGCCAACTTGCCCTTGTGGCCAAGCACCGGCTTGAGTTCGGTCGGTTCGCCGATGATGCACAGCATGGGTTTCACTGGCCGTTCTTCAAGCACCTTGAGTAACGAACGCACGCCCAGGCAACCGACTTCTTCGTCATAGGACAGTGCGATGTGCACCGGCATCCGCAACGGCGCCGCGACCAACGCCGGCACCAGTGCCAACAAGCAGGCGATATAACCCTTCATGTCGGCGGTGCCGCGGCCGAACAGCTTGCCGTCGCGTTCGGTCAGCTCGAACGGCGGTACGGTCCAGGGCTGGCCATCCACCGGTACCACATCGGTGTGCCCCGACAGCACGATCCCCGGCAACTCAACCGGGCCCACGCTGGCAAACAAATTGGCCTTGCTGCGATCTTCGTTGTAGACCAACTCGCTGGATACCCCGAAACCGGCCAGGTAATCGCGTACAAACTCGATCAGTTGCAGGTTGGATTCGCGGCTGGTGGTGTCAAACCCCACCAGCGCCTGCAGCAGTTCGCGGCTGGTGCTCATCGGTCATCTCCGGCCACGCCGTAGCCAGGGGAGCGGTCCGGGGCAAGGGCGCGGTCGATGTAGTCCTGCACTTGCGGGCGATAGGCATCCCACAGCTTTTGCAATTCAAGGATCGGTTGTTCATCGGCCCAATCCACGCGCAGGTTGATGATCGGCCAGGTCAGTTCGCCCACCACCACCAGCGCGGCGGAGTGCACCGGGCCGGCTTCGCCACCGGCGGCGATGGCGGCATGCATCGCCGCTAGCAGCCGGTCCGCCAACTGGCCTTCACCTTGCTCGAAGGCCGTGACCATCGCCTCGATCACCGTGCGGTCGGCGAGCATGTTGCCCGCCGCCACACATTGTTCGCCCGACGCGGCGTTATGGGTGCCGAGGGTTTCGCTGCCGCTGAAATGCACGCTGCGGCCCAGGTGATCAATCGCCGTCAGTTGCCGGTACTGGCTGTAACCGTTGCGCGTCAGCGCCTTGTCGATCGCATCGGCGGGGGCGAGGCCCTGCTCCAACAGGTCCAGCACGTCCGGGCCCAGGGCCGGGAGGGTGATGTTCTGGGTCGACACCGCGCCCACACCGGGCCGCAGCCACGGGCAACGGGCACCTACGGCAATGCTCGATGAGCTGATGGCAATGCCCAACTGGCCGGTTTCGGCACAACGGCCGACGATTGAAAAGGTCATGTGCGGCTCCTTACTCTGGAATAACGGCGATCACATCGATTTCCATCAACCACTGCGGCTGGCCAAGCGCCGATACCACCAGCCCGGTGGAGATCGGAAACACGCCCTTGAGCCATTTGCCGACTTCCTGATACACCGGTTCGCGGTAGCGCGGGTCGATCAGGTAGGTGGTGGTCTTGACGATATGCGACAGGTCGGAACCGGCCTCTTCCAGCAGTTGCTTGACGTTTTTCATCGCTTGCTCAGCCTGTGCGCGCGGGTCGCCAAGGCCGATCAGGTTACCTTCGAAATCCGTGCCCACCTGGCCGCGCACATACACGGTATTGCCGGCACGCACGGCCTGGCACAGGTCGTTTTCCAGGCTCTGGTTAGGGTAGGTTTCCTTGGTGTTGAACATGCGGATGCGAGTGTGAGTAGGCATCAAAAAAACTCCGGCAATAAAGGGGTCAGGCGCTGACAGGGGAGGGACGAACCACCGGGGCGGCTTCGCGGTATTCAAGGTATTGACGCTGGATGGCGATGTGGTCGGCCACGTATTTGGCGTCATGCCAGACGCCCCAGATAAACGATGAACCCCGACGCGATTGCCATGGCAAGCCGAGGAAGTAGATCCCGGCCTCGCTGGACACGCCACGCTGGTGCTGAGGCTTGCCGGCTTCGTCGAAGGCGGCGACCTTCAGCCAGCTGTAGTCCACGGCAAACCCGGTGGCCCAGATGATCGAGGTGACACCGGCCTTGGTCAGGTCCAGTTCCAGGATCGGACTCTTGATGCAGTCGGCATCGGGGAATACGCGACGGGCTTCGGGTTCCAGCGGCAGGTCGACGCCGTTACGCTCGATATAGGCGTCGGCTGCGTCCAACAGGGCCAGGTAGTTTTCATCGCCGCGTGCCAGGTTTTCCACCAGGTTCGGCTGGAAGCTGGCGACACTGCCGTTGAAGGCTTGCGTGAGGCCGACCAGGGTCATGCCTTGCTGGGCCAGCTCACGGAAGTCGATGGTCTTGCCGCCGTGTGCGCCGCTGACCGCGATGGTCACGTGCTCGCGGCCGGGTTTCATGGCCGCCTGGTCCCACTCGCCCAGCACCCCCAGCCACCAGCAGAAGTCGCGGTTGCGATAGGCGCGGGGCGGGCGGTCGTGGGCGCCGACCGAGAGGTACACCTGGCGTCCGGAGCGCTGCAATTCATCGGCGATCTGCACGCCGGAGGAACCCGCGCCCACCACCAGCACCGCGCCGGCCGGCAGTTGCGCGGGGTTGCGGTAGTCAGCGGAGTGGATCTGGTGCAGCGCGGTGTCTTTCGGCGCGATGGCCGGAATCACTGGTTTTTGGAACGGCCCAGTGGCGGCGACCACACGGTTGGCCTCGATTACGCCTTCGCTGGTGTGCACGGTAAAGCCTGGGCGGCCGACATTACGCACCACGGACAGCACATCCACGCCGGTACGGATCGGCGCATTGAACTTGCGGGCATAGGCTTCAAAGTAATCCGCCACACGCTCTTTCGGCGCAAACCCATCCGGAGCGACCGTGTCGAATTCCAGCCCCGGAAAGCGGTCATGCCAGGCCGGCCCATTGGCCACCAGCGAATCCCAACGCCCGGTGCGCCAGCGCTCGGCGATACGGCTGCGCTCCAGCACCAAGTGGGGCACCCCTTGCTTGCTCAGATGCTCGCTCATGGCCACGCCAGCTTGGCCGGCGCCTACCACCAGCGTGTCTGTTTTTGTTATTGCTTGAGTCATGTCTCTGTCCTTGCGTAATGCAGTTGGATTCAGCGTTGGCATGACTTCAAGGCTAGGGGGAGGGGGGTTATAAATAAAATATTATTAAGCTGGGAAGTGAGCATAAATATCGGATGCAGGGCTGACCAAGCGACTGGCAAGCAGCGTCTTTGGTGAACCCGCTTACCACTAAAACTCCCCGGAATACTTCACCGCTGCCGCCGCCCGCGACGGCACATCCAGCGTGCGCAACAACGACGACACATGGATGCGCACGGTAAACGGCGAGATATCCAGGGCCTTGGCGATTTCCTTGTTGGTCTTGCCTTGGGCGATCAGGCGCAGCACGTCCTGCTGGCGGGCGGTGAGGGTGTGGGTGTCCAGCGGCAGCAGGCCGGAGGGGGCGAACTTGACCAGCACTTCGCCTTCGCGGATGGCCAGCAGGGCCTGGCCGATCTCATCGGGGGCGATGTTCTTGCCAATGAAGCCATCTGCGCCCAGGGCCATGACCTGATCGATCAATGCCGGGTCATCCACCATCGACACCACGATCAACGTGGTGCGCCGCAGTTGCTGGCGCAGGTCGACCAGTTGGCTCATGCAGGTCAGGCCGGGGAAGCGCAGGTCGAGGATCAGGGTATCGACCTCGCCGCCTTCTCGGATCAGCGCGAGCACCGTTTCCAGGTCGCCAGCTTCCTGCATCAAAGCGTCCGGCAGTATGCGCTGTACGGTGCGCAACATGGCCTCGCGAAACATCGGGTGATCGTCGGCGATGATGATGCGACCGGTCATAGGAGTGCTCCTTCCTGGGGCAAGGCTGTGCAGTTGCATGCTACCTTACCACCGCGCCCTGGGCCTGCCTGGGGTGTGTGAAGGAATTGATGACTGCCGCACAAGGACGTAACCCCATGAGCCTTGAGACCAACTCCGAACTCGATCAAGCCAACCTGCGCATTGTGGTGGCCAGCATTGCCATTGTGTATATCGGCGCGCTGGGCTTCCTGCCCGGACAGTCGGTGGACACCTACCTGCCGGTGATCCTGTATATCTTCCTGTTCCTGCTGGCCTCCATAGTCTTGCGCCAGGTGATTGTGCGCTGGCCCGGGCATTATCCGGCGCGGCGGATCTTCGGCATGCTTCACGACTACACCGGCACCTCGTTCGGTATGGTGGTCGGCGGCGAGGCGGCCTTGCCATTGTATGCGGTGATGGTGTGGGTCAACCTCGGCAATGGCATGCGCTACGGCTCGCGATACCTGGCGATTGCCACGGCGTTGGCGTTGCTGGCGCTGCTGATCGTGTATCGCCTCACGCCGGTGTGGCAGGCGCAACCTTTCATGGTGCTGATGCTGATGATCACCAGCACGGTGATCCCGGTGTACGCGCATATCCTGCTGGAGCGCACGCGCAAGGCATCTGAGCAGGCCATCGCCGCCAACCTGGAAAAATCCCGTTTCCTCGCCCAGGCCAGCCATGATTTGCGCCAACCCATCCACTCCATCGGCCTGTTCACCGCGTGCCTGCGCGAAGCCCGGCTGGGCGATGAAGAGCGGCGCCTGGTGGATAACATCGACCGTTCGCTGCTGAACGTGTCGCAATTGTTTCGCTCGATTCTCGACCTCTACACCCTCGACAACGGCCGCCTGCTGCCTAAATACCAGGCGGTACACCTGGGCGAGTTTCTTGCCGACCTGGTGCGCCAGAACGCCGAGGCCGCGCGCTGGGCGGGGGTGGAATTGCGCCTGCGGCCGTGCGCGCACTGGGTGCTGGTCGACCCGGCGCTGTTGGCGACCATGGTGCAGAACGTGCTGTCCAATTGTTTCAAATATGGCGCGCATCGTCCGGTGCTGATCGGCGTGCGCATTCGCGACGGCGGCTTGGCGGTGGAGATTCATGACCGGGGGCGAGGGATTGCCGAGGAGCATCTGTCAAAGGTCTTCGAGGAGTTTTATCGGGTACGCCACCTGCGTGACAAAGACGTCGAAGGCGTGGGCCTCGGGCTGTCCATCGTCAAGCGTTTGGGGCAGTTGATGGGGGTTCAAGTGAGCCTGCGTTCACGAGTGGGTCATGGCACTTCCGTAAGCCTGTATGGCCTCACCCTGGCCACCGCGCCGCGAGCAACGGCTCCGCGTGATGACACGCGCCAGGCCGGGTTGCTCACCGGGTTGAAGGTGTGCCTGGTGGAAGATGACCACAACGTGTTGCTCGCCACCCAGGCGCTGCTGGAGCGCTGGGGGTGCGAGGTGCAGGCGGCGTCCTCGGGGCGTGATCTGGTCAGTGATTGCGACATCATCGTCGCCGACTACGATCTGGGTAACCACGCCACCGGTATCGAATGCATTGATGCCCTGCGCGAACAACGTGGTTGGGCGGTCCCGGCGCTGATCCTCACCGGGCACGATGTGGAGAAAATCCAGGCCGCGTTGCACGACCGTCAGATCGCCATTCTCTCCAAGCCTGTGCGCCCCGCTGAACTGCGCGGTGTTCTGCGGGACCTGAGCCAGGAGGCGGTTACTGGGTGAAGCCCTGAAGGGGGTTGCCGCGTGCACCTTTGGGCTGGCAGTAGGCGGCAGGCTTCATCAGCCCAAAGCTCGCCACCGCGAACGCACCACCGCTGGCACCGCTGGGCACCGAGCAGTTGTACTCGCCGGATGCCGCGCTGGCGACGTAGTAGGTGGTCATCGAGTCGCTGCGCACATTGGAGATACGCTTGACCGGCTCACCCAGGTTGGTTTCCGACAGCGTCTTGAGGTGGTCTTCGGTAGGCTTGATGTTGCTGCAGCCGGCCACGCCGATGATCAGGGCACCCAACAGGGTAAGACGGGTAACAGAGGATTGCAGTTTCATGGTGCTTCTTCCTTGGGGTTGTTATGGTTTTTCCAGCGCACAACGCGCCCACGCGCAAGAGATGCACGGTGCCGGAGTAGCGCTGGAAGTGTCGGGGAATATAGCGCCGCAGGGGGGAGGGGTCGATTAGCACAAGTGTGCTAATGGCACGATGATTTCATGGAAGGAGCGTGAAATGCTGGAGATAAAACGGGCTGTCCCAGAACACGCCCAGGTGGCGTTCGACATCCGCTTGCAGGCCATTCGCGGTCAATGCATCGGCGCGTACACGCGCGAGCAAATGCTGCTGTGGACGCGGGGTAAGGCCGAAGATGGTTACAGCGCGCTGATGGATAAACCGTTTTACCTGGGGTGGGTGGACGGTCAGGCGGTCGTCACTGGAATGCTTGATCCGGACAACAATGAAGTCGGCGCGCTGTTCGTCCTGCCGGATTACACCGGGTGCGGCTATGGCAAGGCGATGCTGGATTTTCTAGAGGACCAGGCGCATAAGCGGGGCATCCCCACCTTGGTGCTGGATTCGACGCTGAATGCGGTGGGTTTCTACCGCGCGCACGGGTATGCGGGAGATGAGCAGGCCGTCTATCACTCACCATCAGGGTTGCAGTTGGCCTGTATCCCGATGACTAAACACCTTACGAACTGACACCCTGCCCCTGTAGGAGCCGGCTTGCCGGCGAAAAAATCACGGACGCCGCACTCATCCAGAACACCAGTGTCATCGTTGACGATTTTCGCTGGCAAGCCAGCGCCTACAGTGGAACTGTTTCAATCATCAAAACGTGCCTGTAGGCGTTCGATGACCTGCGCCACCGAGGCTCCGTGGATTACCGGTGGTGTGAGGCTCTCGCCAAACTCACGCCACACAAACAGCGTTAACTCCGCGCCATCGGTCAACGTTTGCGTCGGGGGCTGCGAGCCAAAATCCTGCAGCAAGCGATACCGATCATCCCGCCAGAATGCTTCCTCCACCCAGTCGTACACCGGTATGAAATGAAAATGCAGCGGGAATCCCGGCATGTGTCCATAGCGGCTGATGTACAGCCATTTCGGCTTGAGCTGCGCTTCTACCACTCGCTGGGTTTTCGCCAGCAGCCCACCCAACTCGGCCAGCGCTGCTTCCGGCATGTCGGCCAGGGAATGGATCGGTGTCTTGGCGCCCAACATCAGGTAGCCGGGCAACGCCGAGGCCAGGTGGTGGTTGAGCAGCCAGTGTTCGGTTTCGTGAAGGATGTACGCGGGGTCGATGTGCATAAGCGAATCCAGGGGAGCGGTGCGAGCAGGATACCTGTATCCCAGAAAAGCGTTTGATCTGTGCCTATCGCCCGTTGCTCCAGATGATTAGCCTCAAGCCTCGCTAAATAACCATCGAGCCCACCATGGAACTCACTGCCGTCCCTTTTGGCACCACCGACTGGTCTACTGTCGAACCTGCCATTCACCCAGGCATTACCGGCAATGCGTTATGGCGCACCTGCCACTTCGGCACAACCCGCGTGCGCATGGTCGAATATACCCCCGGCTACCTTGCGGATCACTGGTGCTGGAGAGGGCACATTCTGTTGTGCCTTGAAGGCGAGTTGCACACCGAATTGGAAGACGGCCGTCAGTTCACCCTGACGGCCGGAATGAGTTACCAGGTGGGCAATGACATGGAAGGCCATCGCTCATCGACGACTAGTGGGGCGAAGCTGTTTATTGTGGATTGAGGCGCACGATCAACTTGCCGAAATTGCGACCTTCCAGCAGCCCGATGAACGCTTCGGGTGCCCGCGCCAGTCCGTCGACAATGTCCTCGCGCCATTTGAGTTTGCCTTCGGCGATCCACTGCGCGGCATCGTGCAGGAATTTGTCCTGCTGCTGATCGACAAACTCGGTCTGGATAAACCCACGCACGGTCAGGCTCTTGGCGAGAATGTCATGCATCGTTGCAGGCAATCGGTCCGTCGTTGCTTCTTGAAGGGCGCCATCGTTGTAATGAGCGATCAGCCCGCACACGGGTATACGCGCAAAATCATTGAGCAGCGGTCGCACGGCATCCCAGACAGGTCCGGCGACGTTCTCAAAGTACACGTCGATACCATGGGGGCACGCCTTGGCCAGCTGTTCGGCAAAGTCCGCTGCGTGATGGTCAATGACCGCATCAAAGCCGAGTTCGTCTTTCACGAATGCGCACTTATCCGCTCCCCCGGCAATGCCCACGGCACGAGCACCGTGCAGGCGGGCGATCTGGCCGACCACTGAACCAACTGCACCGCTGGCGGCTGCGACGACTACGGTGTCGCCGGGTTTGGGTTTGCCGATATTGAGCAGGCCGGCGTAGGCCGTGAAGCCCGGCATGCCCAGCACGCCGAGGGCGGTGGTCAGCGGTGCGACGCCTGGGTCCAGGCGGCGCAGGTCTTGTCCGTCAGACAGCGCGAAGCGCTGCCAGCCGGCGTAGGCCAATACGATATCGCCTGCGTGCCAATCGGCGTGACGTGAGTGCTTGATACGCGCCACGGTGCCGCCGACCATCACCTCACCGATGCCCACCGGCTCGGCATACGATTTGGCTGCACTCATGCGCCAGCGCATGTAAGGGTCGAGAGACAGGTAAAGGTTTTCCAGCAGCACCTGTCCATCGTTCGGCTCGGGGATCGGTGCGTACTCAAGGCGGAAATCGCTGGTTTTCGGGCGACCTTCGGGGCGAGCGGCCAATACGACGCGGGGGTTCTGGAGGTTATCCATGATGTTTCTACTCACTGATTGAACAGGCTGAACAGCGTAGTCATACGATGGGTATCAAGGTAGGCTGATAGCGGTTGATTCAGAGTTATGCCAAACATGATATCCGACGCGTTCGAACCTTATTTGCTGCGCACCTTTGTCGCGGTGTGTCATCACGGCAGCCTCAGTGGCGCCGCGCAACAGGCGGGCAGGGCGCAATCGGCGCTGAGCGCGCAGATTCGCCGGCTGGAAGAATTGCTCGGGCAACGCCTGTTGCGTCGCACCGGGCGTGGCGTGGTGCCGACCACTGAGGGCGAACTGTTGCTCAGCTATGCCACACGCATCCTGGCGTTGGGCGAAACAGTGGCGACACGCTTGAAGGAGCGTACGGTAATGGGCACGGTGCGCGTCGGCCTGTCGGAAGACGTCGCCGTCTCAGCATTGCCAGCCGCCCTGGGCCGCTTACGCCGTGCCAGCCCCCACGTGCACATGGACATCACCGTGGACCACGGCGATGCACTTGCTGAACGCTGGCACGATGGTTTGCTCGACGTTGCCATTGGCGTGAGCTCGGTATTTGCCGCCGACCCCGTGCATACCTGGAATATGCCGTTGTATTGGGTGTGCGGGATCGATGACGAGATCGACCCGGCGTTGGCGTTGGATGTCATCGTGTACGCCGAACCTTGCGCGTGGCGGCGCCTGATGTTCGACGCGTTATTGACTGCCGGCCGCGATTTCCGTGTCACCGTCACCAGCCCGAATATCGGCGTGATCATGGCTGCCGTGGAAAGCGGCTTGGGCGTCGCGTTGTTGCCTGCCGAAAATATCCGCCCGGACACCATGCGCGTGATCGCACTGGGGCCCAACGGCAGCCCGGCGTTAAGCGTCAATTATGGGTTGTTCGCGGTACCGCGTCAGACCGACAGCATTCGCGCCACGGTCGAGTTGCTCAGCGAGAGTTTTCACCTGATGACGCAGCCAAGGGCAGGTGGCCTGATCCGTAGCGATACACCCCACCCGACGCCCGCGCCAAGCCGATAAAGCGCTCGTTTGGTGTGGTGAGCGGGCTTGCCCCGCGCTGGGCTGCGAAGCAGCCCTAAAACCATCCACTGCGTTCTGTCAGAGGGAATTGAGTGCTCTTGGTTGGGGCCGCTTCGCGCCCCAGCGCGGGGCAAGCCCGCTCACCACAGTAAGCCCGCTCACCACAACAGAACTGACAAACCTTCCGAACCCGTCAGCCACAGTCCCCATCAATGCATCTTGCTGTGATCCATCCCGTCCACGCCACGGGCCGGTGCCTTCACTTCAATCGCCTGCTGCTCGCCCTTGGCGTTCTGCACTGTCAGGGTCAGCGGCACCTGGTCGCCTTCCTTGATCTGGCCGGTCAGGCCCATCAGCATCACGTGGTATCCGTTAGGGTCGAGGGACACGGCCTTGCCGGCGGGCAGGGCTACCGAATTCACCGGGCCCATGCGCATCACGTCGTCCTTCATGCTCATTTCATGGATCTGCACGTCCTTGGCCACCGGCGAGGCCACGCTCAGCAGTTGGCTGTCGCTGTCGGCGGTGACGGTCATGAACGCGCCGCTGGACGGCTGGCCCGGCACGGTGGCGCGTACCCAGGCGTCGGTTACTTGCACCTGGGCGCTGGCGTGGGCGGCAAGGCCCAGCAGGGTCAGGCCGATGAGGGTGCGTTTGAGGTGTTGAACGGCAGTCATTAGCAGACCTCCATGACGGTGAGCAGGTCTTCTGCGCACTCTTTAGCGGTAAGGGATGCCTGCAGGCCCAGGCGCAGGTTGCCACGGGTGTCGAACACGAAGCTGGTGGCGGTGTGGGACAGTGTGTAGGTGTCGCCGGCGGGGATCTTTTCATAAAAGATCCCGAATTCCTTGGCGGCCACGGCGATTTCTTCCGGGGTGCCGTACAGCGCCTCGAAGCTCGGATCGAAGGCTTTGACGTACTTGTCGAGAATCTCGGGGGTGTCGCGTTCCGGGTCCAGGGTGATGAACACCACCTGCATGATTTCGCCGTCGCGGCCCATCAGCTTCTTGGCCTGCGCGGCGCGCGCCAGGGTGGTCGGGCACACGGCCGGGCATTGGGTGAAACCGAAGAACACCACCGGCATCAGGCCACGGAACGAACTCAAGGTGACGGTTTCGCCGTCGGTGTTCTTGAGCTTGAAGGTACGGCCCATGATCTTGTCGCTCAGGTCCTTGCCGTACTTGAAGTTCAGCTTGGGGCTGTAGTCACAGCCGCCCAGCAGGCTGCCCAGGCCCAGCAGGCCCATTCCGGTCAGCACTTTGCGGCGGGTGAATAAGGTACTCATCAACGTGCATCCTGTGAAACGCCTGCATTGCTCTGGATCAATACATCAGGCTTTGAGGGCGCCCAGTCTACCAACCCTGGGAAGTGCACGTAATCTGCGACGTTCTGCCACAGGGGCCTGCGACACTTCATCCTTTGGCGGCTCTGGTGGTAGAGTCGCCGCCATGAAATGGAGCCACCCCGACCGTTCCCTGATTGCCTGGGCCCTGTACTTCTGCGTGCTGATGAACCTGTTCGTCTGCGGTTTGGGGCATGGGCAGATGATGGGCCAGGAACTGAATGGCATCGGCGGGGCGTTCTGTTCGGTGGACGGCAAGCCGGCACCACTTTCCGACAAAGGGTTGGGCAGCCCGTCTTCCAGCAACATCTCGAACTACTTTGCTTGCCCGGTCTGCAACGCCTTGACGGTTGCGCTGGTGTTTCTGGTGGGGCTCGCCTGGCTGTTGGGCCTGCGGCAAGCCCCTCGATCCGCTTACGAACGGCGCAACAAGGCGCCACCGCGTTATTCCTGGCCTTCGGCCAACCCTCGCGCTTCCCCCGCTTTCTGACGTATGCCTTGGGCCTCCCGTGATCGGGTGGCATTCCATCGTCATGACTGTGAGTGCGTTTCATGAACCACCTGTTGCCCGCAGGCGCCAGCCGCCTGGTCAGCAAGGCGTCCCGCCGCCTGCACGCGGAACCGGCGCCGCCTGAATACCCGAGTAATTCCCGCAGCTTCGTGCACCTGGATGCGCGGTTGTTGCCGTATTGGCACACCCTGTTCGATATCTGCCCGGCGCTGCTCAAGCTGGATCCGCCTGAAGGATTGAACCTGTTTCGCAGCTTCATGACCTGGGCCTATCGCAACCGGCCGCCGCTGGATTGGACCTATCACCTGAATGTTTGCCGTTGGCTGCTGGGCTCGCCGTATCGGTCGCAGATCGACGACGAGCCGATCGAGGCGTTCATGGCTGCGGCTGCGGCGCGTTGGGTCAATACGGATGAAAGTCAGGCCCAGGGTGTGGCCCTGGCGTGGCAGTCGTCACGGGTTGTCGATTGGAAAGACGCCCGGTCTGCAGGGGCCGAACAGCAGGCGTTACCGCCGCCGCCCTGGGATTTCGCCTGGTGCCCGTTAAAGGCGCCGGACGGTTTCAGTGGGTGGCTGTCGGTGCCTTGAGAGGCTGTTGAATCCATTGCCCGGCGCCGGATTGGGCTGGTCTAGCTGCGCTACTTGCCGGTACTGGCCGAGCCTTTCGACTCTTCCTTTGGCACGGTGCTGACCCTCAAGCATGATCCCCATGCACCCGGCGGAAATGCTCGGTGATGACTGGTATGAACACGGCGACTGGGGGCTGACGCCCGCGCCGCCGGGAACGGATGAGCCGTCAACTGCCTGAGCGAGGTTTTTGCTGAGTTTCTTTTGGCTGGCGGTCGGCAGGTTTAGCCGGCTTGCTCGGCTGCTTTGCAGTTTCTTTGGTTTTCTTGTCGCTGTCGGAGGGGCTGCTGGGGTAGGTTCCCGGCGGCAGTGCTGAACCGGTAGCGCTGTCGCCACTCAAGGCGCTAGCAGCCGGTTCGGGGTTATCGCCAAAAGCGGCGTAGGCGGGGCCGGCGAGCAGAGCTGACAGGCCGACTATAAGTAAAATCCTTTGGGGCAATCTGGTCTTCATGATGCAATCCCCTATCGTGATGCATCAAGAGCCTGAGTTTCCTCCAGGCTCGGGTCATGCCTCGATCAGGCCGCCATTGGCTTGGTCGACTGCAATTTTTTATGCGCCGCTTTCATCGCTTCCATTTCAGCGCCCAACTCTTCAAGCAACGCTTTGCCCAGCAGTTTTTTCGCCTGCGGGAACATCTCGGTTTCTTCTTCCTCGATGTGGTGTTCCAGCAGCTCCTTGACCACTTTTACGCGACCGGAAAACTCCGTAGTCGAAGGTTCGGTCTGCTTCAGATCCGGCAGTACCAAGGAATCGACAGTTCGGTGCTCCTCTTTGGCTTCGTGATACATGATGTCCTGCTCCTTGCCACCGGCCTTCCTGAACGCCGGGTAAAGAATTTCCTCTTCGAGCTTGGTGTGCAGGCTTATTTCCGCTTCCAGCTTGGCCAACAGCTCAGTGCGTTTTTTAACGCCGCGTTCGGTGGATTCACTCAATTGGGTCAACAGGGCCTTCACGCGTTCGTGGTCGGCTTTGAGCAGGTCAATGGCATTCATGGGTGACACCTCACGGGAATAATCAGGGCATGTCGAAATGCATGCCTCGTCCCGTATTCAGGTGCATCAGTTGTACCAACTTGAGCTGTTTTTAATTCATCAAGTAATTCAATGGCCTACGATAAGCTGAAGGTGAAGCGTGTCGTGCAGGTTGCATGGTGTTGCCTGTGACACGTTGCATTCCACAACCCGGGTCAGTTGACGCAAATTTTAATGAACCCTCGCAGCCATCGCTTGACCTAATGCATACGACCTAGGAGGTGAAGCATGGAAATTCAATACATCTGGATCGGGTTGGCGGTGATTCTGCTGCTCTTGGAACTATGGGCCATCAACATCGTACTGCGCAGCACGGGGGGCTGGGAGTCGAAAGGATTGTGGCTGGTCATTCTGATTTTTGTGCCGTTGTTTGGGCTTATCGCCTGGGCGATGTTCGGGCCAAAACGCGAGATGCCCGAGCAGCGTAAAAGTTGAGTCAGACCTGAATAGACAACAGGCGCCATTGCGGCGCCTGTTTTCGTTCTGCTCAGAGTCAGCCAGCTACAGCTTTGGCGATTGCCTCGCTGAACGCTGACAAGTCGTCCGGTGTACGCGACGTGATCAACGTCCAACCATTGGCCTGGCATTCCTTGACCTCGGCATCGACCCAGCCTGCGGCGCCGGCGTTTTCCAAGTCGATACGTACACTTTTATAGGAGGTCAGGGTCTTGCCCTTGATCACACCGGCATCGATCAAGGCCCATGGCCCGTGACAGATTGCCGCCACGGTTTTACCCGCTTTGACGAACTCATTGATTAACGTCAGCGCCGCTGCATCCTGGCGCAAGGTATCTGCGTTAACAGTGCCGCCGGGGATCACCAGTGCATCGAACTCACTGCCCGATAGCTCGGACAGCGCCGCATCGGATTCCACCGACTTGTCTTTCTCGGTATCGCCGACGAAGGTCTGGGTCGTGCCGCCTTTGCTGGAACCATGGGTCACTGTCGCGCCATAGCCGCGTAGTGTTTCCAGGGGCTTGAGCAGTTCATCGCGCTCGATGCCGGTGTTGGACGTGATGACCAGAATCTTCTTGCCGTTAAGGTTTGAACTCATGATCGAGTGTCTCCTGATGGGGGTGCGAAGGATGGGGTATGGGAGAGTTGATCCGGCCCGGGCGGCAAAGGTTTAAATTAATTTGCGCTTATTTCTTGGATGGTTGGCGCGGTCAATTTCCTTGAACTATCCAAGGCTGGAGGCTTCTGCTGCATAGGTGCCCGATATTTCTGCGGGCATTCATTGATTGGAGAAACACCATGACTGCCGATAAGACCCCAGCCCCCATCAGCTCTGAAGAAGCTCAGCAGGGCACTGATAAAGCCACAAAAGGCCAGACCCTGGAGCGCCCAAATCCCAACACCGAAACCGTCGATAAAGTGCTGACGCCCACCTCGATCAAGGACACTGAGCGCCAGACCAATGCCATCAACGAGCAGGCCGCCAAGGCCGAGCGCAAGCTGGGCCATTAAACATGGCCCGTTCTATCACCGCGTTGGAGTTGGGCATCGAACTCAAACCCGACGATGATGACGGCCTCTTCAAGTGGTTTATCGCCAGCTTCCTGATGGGCAAGCGCATCCAGGCACCGATTGCCGCACAGGCCTACAAGGTGATCGTTGAAGAGCAGGGCCGCGACACGGCGCGCAAGCTGCAGCACTGCACATCGCGTGAGTTGGTCGCCATGCTCGGGCGGGCGCATTATGTGCGCTATGACGAAACCACCGCGCAACGTTTGCTCGACCTCAGCGCCAAGTTGAATGCTGAGTACGCGGGAAAGATCACGCATATGCGCAGGGCCAGCGAGAGCCGAGCGTCCTTCGAAAAGCGCCTTGGGGAATTCGATGGTGTGGGGCCCAAGACCATCGAGATTTTCATGCGCGATGCCGCCAAGGTGCTGTTTTGACGGCAACCCTGTTTGTGGGCTGTGCCGGCTGGAGTTTGCCGCGTGAGTACTGGGCAGCCTTTGCCGACGAGGGCACGCATTTGGAGCGTTATGCTTCGCGTTTCAATGCGGTGGAAATCAACAGTTCGTTCTATCGTCCGCACCTGGCGAAGACGTACGCGCGTTGGGCGCATTCGGTGCCGTCGGGCTTTGGTTTTTCGGTCAAGGTGCCCAAGCGCATCACGCATGAATTGCGCTTGCAGGGCTGCGATGCCGCACTGGATGCGTTTCTCGGGCAATGCCTGCAACTGGGTGAAAAATTAGGTTGCCTGCTGGTGCAATTGCCGCCTTCGTTGAATTACGAACCGGTTGTTGCCAACGCATTCTTCACGGCGTTGCGCCGACGTTTTACAGGCGCTGTCGTACTGGAACCACGGCACGCGAGTTGGTTAACGGCTGAAGAGATGCTGCAGGATCTGCAGATCGGGCGAGTGGCTGCCGACCCGCCGGTCATCGAGTCGGGAAATGCTCCGGCCGGTTGGCAGGGCGTGCACTATTGGCGCCTGCACGGAGCACCGCGTATCTATCACAGTGGTTATGGGCCTGAACGCATTCAGGCGTATGCGCGTTTATTGAGCGCGTCTGTTGCTGCTGGCATTCCCACCTGGTGCATCTTCGACAATACCGCCAGCGGTTTGGCCACGCCCGACGCGCTGTCCCTACTCGACCTCCACGCGTAGCACTTCCAACCCTAGCTGCTCATACGCCTCCACACTCGGTACATGCCACTCGGTAATCAACGTGTGAATACGGCTGCACGGTGCCACCACAAAAGGCTCCACGGCACCGAGTTTGTCCGCCATGGTCACCGCTACCACATGGGAGGCACTGTCGAGCAGAGCTTGTTTGACCGCCACTTCATCAAAATGCAGCGAGCTGATGCCCACTTGCGGATGCAGCGCGCACACGCCGGTGAACAGCAAATCGGCCTTGATGCCCTGGATCATGCGCACGGTTTCATGGCCGCTGGTGGACAGGGTCGCCGGGTTGAGCTGGCCGCCCGTGAGGATCACTTTCACATCGGGATGGTCGGCCAAGGCGATGGCGATCATGGGGGATGTCGTGACCACAGTGAGGCGAATCGAGCGCGGCAATGACTGGGCAATCTGCAGCGTGGTAGAGCCGGAATCGAACAGTACGATCTGCCCATCTTCCACACGGTCGGCGGCCAGCCGCGCAAGGTGACGCTTGGCTTCGTTGGTCTCGCCGACACGGGTGAAGAAGTCTTTGCCGGTGTCTTTGGGCCGGGGCAGGGCGCCACCGTGAACGCGTTGCAACAGGCCGGCGGCCGCGAGTTCGCCGAGGTCGCGGCGGATGGTGTCCGGGGACACGGCAAAGTGTTCCACCAGCTCCGAGGCGGTGACTTTGCCGTCGCGCTCCAGCAGCAACAGGATTTTCTGTTTGCGCAAAGAGGGCAGGTCGATGTCTTGATGAGTGCCGTGCATGTTTGTGCGCTTTTTTGCGGGTTTATGCGAGATTAGCCGTGCGGCTATATAAACGCAATGGCTGGTTGCGCAGCCGATGGGCGGTTACTCTCAGCATTCAGTTCAGGGAGAGGTGACCTAGATGTCGTTGATTACAACCATCGAAGATTTACGCAAGCTCGCGCAAAAACGTGTCCCACGGATGTTCTACGACTACGCTGACTCCGGCTCCTGGACTGAGAGCACTTACCGGGCAAATGAAAGTGATTTTGCCAGCATCAAGTTCCGCCAGCGAGTGGCGCGCAACATTGATGAGCGCTCGATCCGCGCCACGATGATCGGCCAGGAGATGGCCATGCCGGTGGCACTGGCACCCACCGGATTGGCCGGTATGCAGCACGCCGATGGCGAGATTCTGACCGCGCGCGCCGCCGCCGCATTTGGCCTGCGCTACACCTTGTCGACCATGAGCATCTGCTCCCTGGAAGACATCGCCGAGCACGTCGGCCAGCCGTTCTGGTTCCAACTCTATGTGATGCGCGACCGCGGCTTTATCGAACAACTGATCGAGCGGGCCAAGGCTGCCGGTGTGGATGCGCTGGTGCTGACTCTCGACCTGCAGATCCTTGGCCAGCGTCACAAGGATTTGATCAATGGCCTGTCGGCGCCGCCGAAACTGACTTTGCCGAATATCCTCAACATGGCCACCAAGCCGCG
This sequence comes from Pseudomonas sp. MYb541, assembly GCF_037479595.1. Classification (NCBI taxonomy): domain Bacteria; kingdom Pseudomonadati; phylum Pseudomonadota; class Gammaproteobacteria; order Pseudomonadales; family Pseudomonadaceae; genus Pseudomonas; species Pseudomonas sp. MYb541. The sequence goes on from NZ_JBBGYS010000019.1 coordinate 99,671, forward strand.
TTGGGTGATGGGCATGCTCGGCACTAAACGCCGGGGTTTCGGCAACATCGTCGGGCACGTGAAAGGCGTGGCAGACATGAGTTCGCTGTCTTCCTGGACCGCCCAGCAGTTCGATCCGCGCCTGAGCTGGGACGATGTGGAGTGGATCAAGAAGTGCTGGGGCGGCAAGTTGATCATCAAGGGCATCCTTGATGTAGAAGACGCTCGCCTGGCAGCGAACGCCGGTGCCGACGCACTGGTGGTGAGCAACCACGGTGGTCGTCAACTGGACGGTGCGCCTTCGAGCATCAGCCAGTTGCCGGCGATTGTCGAAGCGGTGGGTGAGCGCATTGAGGTATGGCTCGACGGTGGTATTCGCTCCGGCCAGGACGTGCTCAAAGCGATGGCATTGGGCGCCCAAGGCACCATGATCGGCCGCCCGCATTTGTATGGTTTGGGTGCGATGGGCGAGGCGGGTGTGACCAAGGCGCTTGAGATCATCGCTCGTGAGTTGGACGTGTCGATGGCATTGTGTGGGTATAACGATATACGCGATGTGAATCGCGAGATTTTGTTGCCCGGTACATTTCCTGAAAGCGTTTACTGAGCAAAAAAAACGTAAAAATATAAAAAGAGTTGTCCACGAAAACCGTGGGTATCTCTGTGGATAACTTTGCGAAGCCCCGGCAGGGTTGGCGATTTCGGCAGAGGTTATTATTTGATCAACTTCTGTTTTGGCCCAGTATGGGCAGGGTTTGCGCTTGACACGCAAGCGCGAACCCAGTGCCGAAATACGCTTTTACGAGTCTGCGCTTCGACCTGTGGAGTGTGTGGCAACCTCGTCCGGCATCTTCGCGTGCATCAGTTTTTCCAGCGCCTGGCCATAGCTGCGACCGGCCAGGCTCATGCTGTTGTTATGGCTGGCACCGGGCACCAATAACAGCCGCTTGGGCTCCTGGGCAGCTTCAAACAATTGCTGGCTGAAACGCGGCGGCACGTAGCGATCATCAAGGCCATGCACCACCAGCAGCGGCATATGGATGTCGGCAATCTTGTCGATGGAATCGAATTTCTGCGACAGCAACCAGCGCACCGGCAACGAGGTATTCGCCACGGCCGTGGCCACATCTGCCAGCGACGTGAAGGTGGATTCGATCACCAGCCCGCGCACCGGCAGTGGAGTCTGTTTGCCCAGCTCGGCAGCCAGGTCGATGGCCACCGCGCCCCCCAGGGAATGTCCGTAGATCAGGCGTTTATTCGGGTCCGGTTGCAGCACCTGGAAACGTTCCCAGGCGACGCGCGCGTCTTCGTAAACCGTGGTTTCCGAAGGCAGCTCGCCGTGGCTCTGGCCGAAGCCGCGATAGTCGATGGCCAGTACCGAATAACCCAGGGCGTGCAGTTGCTCGATGCGAAACAGTTGCCCGGTGAGGTTCCAGCGCACGCCGTGCAGATAGAGGACCGCGGGCGCGTCTTTCTTGTCCGCCGGGTACCACCAGCCATGGATATTCTGTCCGGCTTTGAAACTGGCCGGCTTGAGTTCGAACTCTTGCACCGCCTTGGGCAAGCCGCTGTACCAGCTGGCGGTACCCGGCTCGATGCGAAACACCAGTTCGCGCTCCTTGTGTTGCAGCACCGCGCAGCCCACCGGCAGGCCAACGATCAACAACGCCATGCACACCATGGGAAACCAGCGCAGGCTCAGGCGCGAGAGAAAACGAGAGGACATGAAGGTTCCAGGAAAAAGGTGAAGCAGGGGTTTTACCAGATGGCCCAACCAGGCAGGAATTAATTCGACAGCCGTCAACGGGGATTGCTTGCAAAGTATTACAGCATTGAACAAGGCGCGCCGAGGTTGTTAGGGTGGGCGGCCCGAACAGGAGAGCAAGCACATGGATTTCACAGGCAAAACTGCAGTCATCACCGGCGGTGCACGCGGGTTGGGTCTCAGTTACGCACGGGCTTTGGCCCAGGGCGGCGCACGGGTGGTGATCAGCGATATCGGTGCCGACAATGCCGGCGCGGGCAGTGATGCCTCGGTGGTCCAGGCCGCGGCAGAAGCCTTGCAGGCCGAAGGCTTGAAAGTGGTCGGCCACGGCGGTGACCTGTCCACGAACGCGGGCTGCGAGCAACTGATCGCCTACGCCATCGAGGCCTTCGGCCAACTCGACATCCTGATCCACAACGCCGGCTGGGTCGGTTACCAGACCATCGCCGACCTTGACGCCGCGTTCCTGCAACGCGCCATGGACATCAATCTCTACACACCGCTGTGGTTGTGCAAGCACGCCTGGCCACACCTGCTGCGCTCATCTGCGCCGCGCATCATCCTCACCACCTCCGACCGCGCCATGTACGCACAGTATGAGCAGACCGGCCTGGTGGCCTACAGCGCGGGCAAGATGGCGCAACTGGGGATCATGAACGCGTTGAGCCACGAAGGTGCTGAGGCCGGGATCAAGGTCAATGCAATCTCACCGGTCGCCAAGACGCGCATGTGGGGCGTGACCGAAGAACCGGATGAACTCAAGCCCGACTGGGTGACGCCGGGCGTGCTGTTTCTCGCCTCCTCGCAGTGCGAGGACACGGGTTATATCCTGCGCGCCAGCAACGGCCAATTCACGGCCACGCGCTTCACCGAAAACCCAGGGGTGGACTACCCGCGCAACCTCGCACGGATCAAGGCGAGTAGCGCCGAAGCAGTCGCTGCTGCCTGGAACAGCATCAAACAAACACAACCCTTTTCTTGAGAAACCCGAGCATGGACAACAGCCCCGTTCGCATCACCGCCGAAGAGACCCTCTCGGAAAACTGGTACCTGCTGAAAAAATACAGCTTCGACCTGCGCCGCCGCGACGGCAGCTGGCAAACCCAGACCCGCGAGGTATACGACCGCGGCAATGGCGCGACCATCCTGCTGTACAACCGCGAGCAGCGCACGGTGTTGCTGATCCGCCAATTTCGCATGCCGACGTTCGTCAATGACTACCCCGGCTACCTGATCGAGGCGGCGGCCGGTTTACTCGACAACGCCAGTCCCGAAGAACGTATTCGCCTGGAAGCGGAAGAGGAAACCGGGTATCGCGTGGGGCATGTGGAGAAGATCTATGCGGCGTTCATGAGCCCGGGGTCGGTGACGGAGCGGATCCACTTTTTCATGGGTGAGTATCAGCCGGGGGATCGGGTGGGGAGCGGTGGTGGGCTGGAAGAGGAGGGTGAGGATATCGAGGTGCTGGAGCTGGGGTTTGAACAGGCGCTGGGGATGGTGCAGAGCGGGGAGATTGTGGATGGGAAGACCATAATGCTGTTGCAGCATTTGGAGTTGCGGATGCTCAAAGAAGGGTGGTGAGTTCGCTGATTAGCGGGTGAATACGATCATTGTGGTGAGCAGGCGGTGCCGAATTAACTAAAAAAACCATTGCCTGGATTGGGGCCGCTGCGCGGCCCAACGCGAGCAAGCTCGCTTGCCACAGGAGTGGGTCTCGCTTTATTAAGCGTCGTTTAGTTTTTTTCATTTTTCATTTGGAGGATTCCATTTTTCAGTATTGATACGACATGTCTCAGCCAAGTGATTCCGTCGGGCCATTCGCTGCGATAATAATAATAGCAACCGATATCACTGAATAAGTAATTTTCGAGCTCTTGCTCTGTCGTTCCACTTCGCATTAGCTTATCTAGTTCTTCTTGCACTTCTAATAGCGTATCTTCAGATGATTCGGAGATAAAATATTTAATAACGTCGTCCGCTTTTTTGTGGTCATCAACCCAGTCTTGATTGAAGTAACCCGCAAGAAATTGCTGTAGCTCAGGATAGTCTTGATTCATGGGTTTGGAAATCCAGTATGAATTCGGTAGCCAGTATGCATTTTATGATCTCTACGGATTATCAGTTGAATTTCCTTTCCCGGAAGCGCTGTTGTGCTGTTCTTTTTAAAGCTCGTGCCTACGGGGTAGTTGGTTTTTTGAGTGATGACGGTTTGATTCTTTGTTCCCTTTAAAAATTTATCGATTTTTGCTTTGTTTTGATCCAGTACAGTCGATACTTCATGCTCTGCGCTGGCTCTGTCATGGAAAGTAGAGGCGGCTGGGATGTGTGGTTCTTGTTTCAAACGGTCCAACAATTGTTTGTCGCTTCTACCTATGTGCTTTTCCATTAAATGTCCTCCTGCCTTCTCATGTGCATCTAAACCTCCTCCCGGAACTATTACGCTATAGGGCCCTTCAGGACAGTTCGCGTTCTTACAGTTTAGGCCTAGAGGATCTATCCATCCGATTGGATTCTGCGCGTACTGATACGCGTTGATGCCTCCTGCCAGTTTCACCGGATCAGGCGTCAGGTAGCGACCGACATCCGGATTGTAGTAGCGATGACGGTTGTAGTGCAGCCCACTTTCTTGGTCGAAGTATTGGCCTTGGAAACGAAGCGGATTGTCCACTTTTCCTATGTCGAGACGGCTGATTTCGCCGTAGGCGCGGTAGTGCGCGGACCAGACGATTTCGCCGTTGGTATCGGTGAGTTCCTGCGGGGTGCCGAGGTGGTCGAGTTGGTAGTGGTAGGCCTTGGTTTCCTTTGGACCAAAGCCTTCCAGCAGCGCCAATGGCCGGAAGCTGTCGGGCTCGTAGAGGTAACTGCGGTGGCGATCCGTCTGGTGTTCGGCGATGAGTCTGTCGCCTTGCCAGAAAAACTCGGTAGTTGTGCTATCAACGGTCTTGCTGATGCGCCGCCCAAACGGGTCGTAGCGATAGCTGGCGGTCTGGCCGTTGGGTTGGGTGATGCCGATCAGGCGGTGCTGGCAGTCGTAGCGGTATTCGGTGACGAGTTGATGGCCTTTGCCGCGTCGTTCGCGGATGAGGTTGCCGAAGGCGTCGTAGTCGTAATGGTTGTCGCCTTGGATCATCATGCGGTTGCCGGCCACGATGTCGGGGCCGGGGCGGTTTTGCATGAGCAGGTTGCCGGCGGGGTCGTGGCCGAAGCGTTCTTGCTCGCCTTGCGAGTGGTTGGCCCGGGTGAGGCGGTTTAGCGGATCGTAGTGGTAGTGGTGGTCGCCTTTGTGGGTGTCGAGCAGGCGGGTTAGGTTGCCGGATTTGTCGTAGTCGTAATGGCGTTGGTAGAGGGTGTGTTGCTGTTGGGTGACGGCGTGGGCGTGCAGGCGTTGTTGATCGTCGTAGTGGTAGTGGCTGATCAGTTGGCCTTGTTGGCGTTGGTGTTCCTGGCCGGCCTTGAACAGGTGGGAGGTAAGGGTTTCACCGTTCAGTTCGACGGTGACTAGGTGGCCGCCTTTGCCGTGGTTGAACGCCACCCGATTGCTGTCGGGCAGGCGTAGGTTTTGCAGTTGGCCGCAGGCGTCGTAGCCATAGCGCAGCGTGCCCCAGCCTTGGTGTTCGGCGGTGAGACGGTTTTGGCTGTCGTACTCGTAGGCCAACGCCCAGTGGCCATCCTCGACGCTTAGGAGATTGCCCTGACGGTCGTAGGCGTAATCGACCCGGTTGCCATCAGGCAGGGCTTTTCTTACGAGCCGTCCGCCATAATCGCGCTCGTAGTGGGTAACCAGCTGACTACCGTCATCGCCATGCTCGGTCTTTTCCTGCAGGTTGCCGTTGAGGTCGTAGAGGTAAGCAGTGCGCTGGCCGTCAAACCCGGTTTCCTGCTGGATCAGGCCGTTGGCGTGATACTGGAGTCGGTAGGTTTCGCCTACCTCGTTTTCGATTTCGGTCAGCAGCAAACGAGTGTTGTCGTAACGGTATTTGACCTGAGTGCCATCAGCGTTGATGCGACGGCTGATCAGGTGCAGGCCGTCGGCGTATTCGTAGCGGGTGACGTGGCCGAGCTCATCGCGCTCGGAGGTGATTTTTCCGTAAGCGTTGTAGCTGTATTCCCGTGTGGCACCGCCGGGCTGAGTCAGTTTAAGCAAGCGGCCTGCGGCGTCCCATTGATACTGGGTCAGCACGCCATGTTCATCCTCGCGCGCAGCCTGCCGTCCAAGGCCGTCATAGCGATAGCGCTTAACGCCGCCATTCGGCAACTGCTCTTCAAGCAACTGACCACGCTCATTCCAGACCAGCCGATGACAGCTGTGATCTGGATACCAAACCTGGGTCAGTTGCCCGCGTTTGTTGTAGCTGTAGTCAGTCGAATGGCCGTCAGGATCGGTCTTACGCGTAACATCGCCCTGTTCATTACGCTCATATTTCCAGACCGCCTGACCCCGCCTCACAACCCGTACGAATCCATTGTCATGCTCGTAGGATGTTGGCTCATCATCCCCAAGAAACACCGCCACCAAACGTCCAGCTTCGTCGTACTGGTAGGCCGTGATCGCCCCCAACGGATCCTGCTCAACCGTCAGCCTTCCCTTGTCATCGTAGGATTTGAAGTGCTCAGCGCCGTCAGGATCCACCCGCTGCACCAGCCGCGCCCGCTGGTCATGCACATAGACTTCCTGGCTGCCATCGGCGTTTAACACTGTGACCTGGCCGTTATCGTCCCAGGCATACCGCGTGTCCATCTGCGAGAAACTGGCCCAATGGCGGACACATCGCGCGGCCTTGCCAGCTCTTTCCCACTCCCAGAAAAAACTCGCGCCACCGGCCAAGCCACGCTCAAGAATGACGTGTTGCTCGTCGTACCGATAAACCTCGCTTTCGCCTACCGCATTGGTCGCAGAAACCAACCGACCCGTCGCGTCATAGGCGTAGGAAACAAGGCACTGCTCCGTCACCCAAACAAACGGCCCGTCATCCACGTCCCGCTCAACCTGGTAATCCACCGCCACAATGCGACCCGACGCATAGCGCAAAAACAGCGAACGCCCGACGCCGTTATCCAGCCGCTCAATCTGCCCCAGATAATTCCGGGAAATGCGCAGCCGGTTGTCATACGCATCGCTGATCGCCGTCAGCACACCGTCGCGGAAGTGGTAGAAACGTGACGACTGAGCCAACACCAACTCATCGGGCAGCGACCCCAGGTAGATCGCCGCTTCAGCCAGGCTATTGGTGATCGCGGGCCGGGAAACCGTGGGCAGGGGCAGGGTAGTCGACCGGTTTTCATGATCGGTCCAAACGACTGTGTCACCCTCAACCACCAGTCGATGCGCCAGCGAATGACTCCAGCCAAACCCCAACCCGCAATCCACTTCCACCGCGCTGGTGCGATACAACCGCGCCCACTCAAACGGCAAGATTCCATCCAACGTGCTATCGGTCAGGGTCAGCAGTTCCTCACCCGTGACCATCGACACCGGGCAGCCGTTGGTGGCCGTCTTGTCCGAAGACGCCGCCGCATCCCCAGCCGGATTCTTCCCAACAGCAGGCGCATCATCCACATGTTCCTGGCGCACCAACACCGTCCGCTGGGACTTGTCCCGCACCAACGGCACCGCGTTGGCAACCACCTGATCCCCAGCCTTCAACGGCACATCCGGAATCGTCCGAATCGGCGTCGCCGAGCTGCCCAACAACATGGGCTTGGCCGCTTCGACATGCGCGTCCAACCGAGGCCCTGCCAGTTGCTCAGCCAACATCCCCAGCCATTTGCGCACCCGACCGGATTTGATATGCCCCATCACCTGGGCGCCGAGGCGCACCGCCACGCCCATGCCCGCCGTCGCCCAGATCAGCACCAGGTTGATCAGGATCTCTCCGGTGATCTCACCCATCACCTCGTTCATCTCCTGCGGCGGCAACATCCGAATCCAGCTGCAAATTGCCGACACATAAATGAACAGCAGCGGCTCATCGCTGAGCACCAACAAGCCTTTTGCGATGGACTCGCTGCCCAGTTTCAGCAGTTCATCCAGTTCGGTTTGGGACAGGTAGTGCAGGAGCTTTTCGCTGTTGGGCTTGAGGTCGGCCAGCAGGTCGCACAGTTGGGTGAGGTTGTCCCAGAGTTTGTAGAGCGCCTTGCCCATGCCGCGCAGAAACGCCGCCTCCAGCATCCTGCGTTGATCAAGCGGGCTCGCATCGGTGTAGTCCTTCCACAGCGCCTGGAAGGTGCCGGTCCACTCGTTGCGCAGACGGATTTCCAGTTCATCAATCACTGTCTGATAAGACGCATACAGCGCCTTGACGTGATCCTTGGAAACATTGGGATAGAAGCTGACCCGGTAGTGCTGGTTGCGCTCACACTCGTCGATTTCGAGAATGCCGCTCGGGCCGATGGTCTTGTGGATCGGCTCGCCGAGTGGGCCGCCGTTGGGGTCGATGCGTTGCAGCATCACCGGTGTGTTGCCGATGGGCACGAATCGCGTGCTCTGGAACATGTGCACCAGGGTCAACGTGCCGTTGGCCTGGCAGGTAGCGACGGTGCTGCTCGGGTAAAGAGAGCGGTTGATCGGCGCGACCAGCGCCACTTCGTCCCCGACCTTGAAGACCTGCTCGACATCCAACGCCGAAAAGCTCCAAAAGCTCGATGCCCAGTCGTCAAAGGTATTCAGGCATTCCCGGAAGTCGCGAAAGACAGCCTCGACATCGACCGTTTTCACCTGCATTGGGGTCAGGGCCAGCCTGCCAATGGCCGGGTTCAAGAAACAGCTCCAACAAGAAAATCCATCCGCAATCCCTCGCACTGTGTATTCAGGCGAGGGACTTTGCTGAGGTTCTAAGGGGAGGGGAGTAGAGCTAATCCGGCCGATACGTGGGATGTTTCGACAAACCTTGTCGTCCCCCACACGACTAGCGGCTATTGTCAGAGATTTCCCACAGGAGTACAAATGTACTCCATGACGACTCTAACCCCCCGCCGTACCGCCATCCTGACCTTTATCCGCGACCGCATCGCGCAGCAAGGCCAGCCTCCCAGCCTCGCCGAGATCGCCGAGGCGTTCGGCTTTGCCTCGCGCAGCGTGGCGCGCAAGCACGTGCTGGCGCTGACGGAAGCCGGGTTTATCGAGGTCAACCCGAACCAGGCGCGCGGTATTCGCCTGCTCAATCAACCGAAGCGTCCGGAATGGCTGGATGTACCGGTGCTAGGCCGTGTGGCTGCTGGTTTGCCCATCGGTGCCGATGCCGAAGTGCACAACCGCCTGCAACTCGACCCATCGACCTTCGCGAAAACCCCGGATTACCTGCTGCGCGTGCAGGGTGATTCGATGATCGAGGACGGTATTCTCGATGGCGACCTGGTGGGCGTGCGCCGCAGTGCCGAGGCCTTGAACGGGCAGATTGTGGTGGCGCGCCTGGACGGTGAAGTGACTATCAAGCGTTTCGAACGCCATGGCGACAGTGTGCGTTTGCTGCCGCGCAACCCCGCGTATCAACCTATTGTGGTCGGGCCCGATCAGGACCTGGCGATCGAAGGGGTGTTCTGCGGCTTGGTGAGGCAAGGCTGATGGGCGCCGTGGTTGCACTGGACACGCTGTTCAATGGCGGGCGTGTCTGGAAAGGCCGGCCCGCCGCGCCGCCAGCCAGTGTGTATCCCACCGGGCTGGCAGCGCTGGATGCGGTATTGCCCACGGGCGGCTGGCCGGAGGCGGCCTTGAGTGAAATCCTCATGGCCAAGGAGGGGGTGGGCGAACTGCAACTGGTGCTGCCAACCCTGGCCCGTTTATCAAAGGCGGGCGAGCGCATTGTGTTGGTGGCGCCGCCCTACACGCCGTATCCCCATGCCTGGCAGAACGCCGGGGTGGATCTGCGCCTGCTTTCGGTGATCCAGGCCGAGGAGCGCGACGCCTTATGGGCGGTGGAGCAATGCCTGCGTTCCGGCAGTTGCGGTGCGGTGTTGTGCTGGCCGCGCAAGGCTGATGACCGCGCTCTGCGGCGCTTGCAAGTGGCGGCGGAAACCGGGCAGACCCTGGCCTTTGCCTGGCGTGCCTTGAGTGAGGCGGTCAATTCATCACCGGCCGCCTTGCGCCTGGCCGTGGAGGCCAAACCTGCGCAGGTGCGGGTGCTCAAGTGCCGGGGCGGCCTGGCCCATCCGGCGCCGATTGCACTGGCGGGGCATTGAGGTTGCCATGCGTTGGGTGTGTATTGTCTTCCCGCAATTGGCGCTGGACGGGGTGCAGCGTGTGCACCCCGAGCCGGAGCAACCCCTGGTCTTGCTGGCCGGCACGCCGCAACGCCGTCTGCTGCAAACCGTCAATGATGCCGCCCGTGCCCTGGGCTTGCGTCCTGGTCAATCCCTGACGGCGGCGCATGCCCTGGTCAAGACCTTTGCCAGCGCCGAATATGATCCCGCCGAGATCGAACGCTACCAGCAGTTCCTCGCTGCCTGGGCCTATCAGTTCAGCTCCCAGGTCAGCCTGTACTATCCGCGTGCCTTGTTGTTCGAGATCGAGTCGAGTCTGGGGCTGTTCGGACCTTGGTCGCGCTTCGAAGCGCGCTTGCGCAAGGAATTGACCGAACTGGGTTTTCGTCACCGAATCGTCGCTGCGCCCAACCCGGCGGCGGCGCGAGTGCTGGCAAATATCTACGATGGCCTGGCGGTGCAGGATGACGGCTTGATGCAGGCCCTGGCGCCGCTGCCCATCGACCGCGCCGGCCTCGACCCGCAGGCCGCCACGGCTTTGTCGCGCATGGGCCTGCGCACATTGGCCCAAGTGCAGGCGCTGCCTCGGCATACCCTGGCACGGCGCTTTGAGGCCGGCCTGCTCAAGCATCTGGATGCACTGGCTGGGCAGCGGCCGCTGGCCTTGGCGTTCTATCAGCCGCCGGACCGGTTCGATGTGCGTATCGAGCTGAATTTCGACGTGCAATCCCATCAGGCGCTGCTGTTTCCGTTAAGGCGTTTGACTGGCGATCTGTCCGCGTTCCTGTGTGGCCGCGACAGTGGCGTGCAGCGTTTCGACCTGCATCTTGAACACGCCCAGGCGCCCGACAGCGTGATCAAGGTCGGCCTGCTCAGTGCCGAACGCGAATCGGCGATGCTGTTTGAATTGGCCCGTGGCCGTCTGGAGCAGGTGCAAGTTACCTCACCGGTACGCGGCTTTCGCCTGGTGGCCCAGGACCTGCCGGTGTTTGTGCCCCAGCGCCAGGACCTGTTCGACGACCGCCCGCAACAAACCCTGCCGTGGGAGCAACTGCGCGAACGCCTGCGTGCCCGCTTGGGCGATGAGGCGGTGCAGGGCTTGCGCTTTCACGCCGACCACCGCCCCGAATGCGCCTGGCAAGCGGCAGCGGATAAAACCCCGTGCCCAACCTTGAACACAGTGCAGCGCCCCGGCTGGCTGCTGAACGAACCGACCTTGCTGGGCGAGCAGGGCGTGCAGATCCTCGTGGGGCCGGAACGCATCGAGTCCGGCTGGTGGGACGGTGCCGATGTTCGTCGCGACTACTACCTGATCCAGACCCGCGCCGGCCAGCAAGGCTGGGCCTTTCGCACCGTGGGGCAGGGCGATGGCCTGTGGCTGCAGGGCTGGTTTGCATGAGCTACGCCGAGCTGCACTGCCTGTCCAACTTCAGCTTCCAGCGCGGCGCCTCCAGTGCGCTGGAACTGTTCGAACGCGCCAAGCGCCAAGGCTACAGCGCCCTGGCGATCACCGACGAATGCACCTTGTCGGGTATTGTGCGCGCCTGGCAGGCGGCGAAGGCGGTGGAGCTGCCGCTGATCATTGGCAGCGAGATGCGTATCGACAACGGCCCGAAACTGGTGCTGCTGGTGGAAGACCTCAGCGGCTACCAGCACCTGTGCCGCTTGATCACCCTGGCCCGGCGGCGTGCCGAAAAAGGCCGCTATCGCCTGCTGCGCGAGGACTTCGAGCAACCGCTGCCCGGCCTGCTGGCGCTGTGGGTGGCCGAAGACAGCGACACCCAGGCCGACGTCCAATGGCTGTGCCGAATCTTCGCGCAACGCCTGTGGCTGGCGGTGCACCTGCACTGCGGCCAGGACGATGCTCGCCATCTGGAACAACGCCTGCAATTGGCCGCCAGCCTGCATATCCCAGCTGTGGCCTGCGGCGATGTGCACATGCATGCGCGTGGCCGCCGCGCCCTGCAAGACACCATGACCGCCATCCGCCATCACGTCCCGGTGGCCGAAGCCGGCACGCGGCTGCACCCCAATGGCGAGCGGCACCTGCGCAGCCTGGAGGCGTTAAGCGCGCTGTACCCCGCGTCGTTGCTCGACGAAACCCAGGCCATTGCCCGCCGCTGCACCTTCGACCTCAGCCAATTGCGCTATCACTACCCACGCGAACTGGTGCCTGAAGGTCACGACGCCGAATCCTGGCTGCGCGCCGTGACCGAAGAAGGCATCGCCAAACGTTGGCCGCAGGGTGTCGACGCCAAGACCTTGCAGCAGATCAACAGCGAGCTGGAGTTGATCAGCGAGTTGGGTTACGAAAGCTACTTCCTCACGGTGCACGACATTGTGCAGTTCGCCCGCAGCCGCTCGATCCTGTGCCAGGGGCGCGGCTCGGCGGCCAACTCGGCAGTGTGTTTTGCCTTGGGCATCACCGAGATCGACCCGAGCCTGACCAGCATGCTGTTCGAGCGTTTTCTTTCCAGGGAGCGCAATGAGCCGCCGGATATCGACGTGGACTTCGAGCACGAACGCCGCGAAGAAGTGCTGCAATACGTGTTCCAGCGCTACGGCCGTACCCGCGCGGCGTTGACGGCAGTGGTCAGCAGTTACCACGCGTCCGGCGCGGTGCGCGATGTGGCCAAGGCCCTGGGGTTGCCGCCGGATCAGATCAATGCCCTGGCCGACTGCTGCGGGCGCTGGAGTGACGACGCGCCTCCGCTGGAGCGCCTGCGCGAAGGTGGCTTCGACCCCGACAGCCCGATCCTGCGCCGCGTGCTCACGCTCACCCAGCAATTGATCGGCTTCCCCCGGCACCTGTCCCAGCACCCTGGTGGCTTCGTGATTTCCGAATACCCGCTGGACACCCTGGTGCCGGTGGAAAATGCCGCCATGGCCGAGCGCACCATCATCCAGTGGGACAAAGACGACCTCGACGCCGTCGGCCTGCTTAAGGTGGACATCCTGGCCTTGGGCATGCTCAGCGCGATCCGCCGCTGTTTCGACCTGCTGCGCCGCCATCGCAACCGTGACATGAGCCTGGCGTCGGTACCCAAGGAAGACCCGGCCACCTACGCGATGATCAGCAAGGCCGACACCATCGGCGTGTTCCAGATCGAGTCGCGGGCGCAGATGTCGATGCTGCCCAGGCTCAAGCCGCAAACGTTCTATGACTTGGTGATCGAGGTCGCTATCGTGCGGCCGGGGCCGATCCAGGGTGGCATGGTGCACCCGTACTTGCGACGGCGGAACAAGGAGGAGGCAACCACGTATCCGTCACCCGAACTGAAAGTGGTGCTGGAGCGCACCCTGGGCATTCCGCTGTTCCAGGAACAGGTGATGCAGATCGCCATGGTCGCCGCCGATTATGGCCCCGGCGAGGCTGACCAGTTGCGCCGCTCCATGGCCGCCTGGAAACGCCACGGTGGCCTGGAACCGCACCAGGCGCGCCTGCGCACCGGCATGCTGAAAAACGGCTACAGCGAGGCCTTTGCCGCGCAGATTTTCGAGCAGATCAAGGGTTTTGGCAGCTACGGTTTCCCCGAGTCCCACGCGGCCAGTTTCGCCTTGCTGACCTACGCCAGCTGCTGGCTCAAGTGCCATGAGCCGGCGGCGTTTGCCTGTGCGCTGATCAACAGCTGGCCCATGGGTTTCTACAGCCCGGACCAGATCCTGCAGGACGCGCGGCGCCATCGCTTGCAGATCCGCCCGGTGGACGTGCAGGCCAGCGACTGGGATTGCAGCCTGGAGCCGATTGACGGCGAACAGCCGGCGATTCGCATGGGTTTGCGCATGATCGCGGGGTTTCGCGAAGAGGATGCGCGGCGTATCGAAAGCGCACGCCAGCGCCGGGCGTTCAGCGATATTGCCGACCTGGACGAGCGTGCCGGGCTGGATGCACGCGCCCAGGCACTGCTGGCGGATGCCGGCGCCTTGCGCGCCCTGGCTGGCAACCGACACAAGGCGCGTTGGGAAGTGGCCGGCGTACACAAGCAACTCGGGCTGTTTGCCGGCCTGCCGAGCCCGGACGAAGCCGTGGTGGAATTGCCGACGCCCACCGTGGGTGAGGACCTGCACGCCGACTACGCCACGGTTGGCACCACCCTAGGCCCGCATCCGTTGGCGTTGTTGCGTGCGGAACTGCGCAAGCGGCGCTGTCGCAGTTCCCAGGAGCTGATGGCGGTGGAGCATGGGCGCAATGTCAGCGTCGCCGGGCTGGTTACTGGTCGACAACGTCCCGGCACGGCCAGTGGGGTGACCTTTGTCACCCTGGAAGATGAATTCGGCAACCTCAATGTGGTGGTCTGGCGTGACCTGGCTGAGCGTCAACGCCAGGCATTGGTGGGCTCGCGGTTGTTGAAAGTAGACGGTCGCTGGGAAGCGGTGGGCGAAGTGCGGCACCTGATTGCCGGGCGCCTTACCGACCTGACGCCATTGCTGGAAGGCATCCATGTGCGCAGCCGGGATTTTCATTAGGGGCAGTGGCTTCTGCGGCCATTACCCCCTAAGTTATACAAGATGAAACCATCCGGCCCTGGTGCGCTCCAAATTTTGCGGCTGTCCTTTCTTTGCGCAGAGTTCAATGATGCAATTTTTATCCAACCCCCACGGCTGTGAAGGTTGGGCCGGAGAAATGGCCCAGCGTATCCGCGACTTCGATTGGGCGACCACCGACCTGGGCCCTATCGACCAATGGTCCACCAGCCTGACCTGCACTGTGCAGATGATGCTGGCGTCACCGGTGCCCATGGTGATGCTGTGGGGCCAATGGGGGTACATGATCTACAACGACAGCTACTCGGCCTTTGCCGGTGGCCGCCACCCGTACCTGTTGGGCACGCCGGTAGAGTTGGGTTGGCCGGAAGTCGCCGAGTTCAACCGCCATGTGATGGATACCTGCCTGGCCGGCGGCACCCTGTCGTTCAACAACAAGGACCTGGTGCTTTTGCGCAATGGCAGGCCGGAAACCGTGTGGCTGGACCTGTATTACAGCCCGGTCGCCGGCGACAACCAGCAACCGGCCGGGGTGTTGGCGATTGTGGTGGAGACCACCGAACTGGTGAAGTCCGAACAGGTGCGCCAGGAACTCACGCATAACCTGGAGCAACGGGTCGCCGCTGAAGTGCACGCGCGTTCCGCTGCCGAGGACCAACTGCGCCAGTCGCAGAAACTCGAAGCCATCGGCGGCCTGACCGGCGGCGTGGCCCACGACTTCAATAACCTGCTGCAAGTGATCGCCGGCAACCTGCATTTGCTGGCCCGCCACGAACCGGACAACGTCCAGGTGCAGCGCCGTGTCGCCGCGGCCATTGCGGCGGTGGAGCGCGGGGCCAAGCTGTCGTCGCAGTTGCTTGCGTTTGCCCGTCGCCAACCCTTGTCGCCAGCGGTGTACAACCCGCAACGCATCTACGCGGGGCTTGGTGAACTGCTGCAACGGGCGCTGGGGGAAACCATCCATATCGATGTGCAATTGCCCCAGGACTCCTGGTTTATCAACGTCGACCGCAATCAGCTGGAAAATGCGCTGCTCAACCTGGCGATCAACGCCCGGGACGCCATGCAGGGCGAAGGCGTGATCCGTATTACCGGCGAAAACATCATCCTCAACCCGGACGATTGTGTGGGCAAAAGCATCAAGCCTGGCGAATATGTGCGGCTGGCGGTGATCGACACTGGTGTCGGCATGTCCGAGTCCACGTTGAAACGGGCCTTCGAACCCTTTTTCACTACCAAGCGCGAAGGCCATGGCACCGGCCTCGGCTTGAGCATGGTGTTCGGCTTTGTGCGCCAGAGTGGCGGGCATGTGGAGATGTGGAGTGAGGAGGGCAAGGGTTCTGTGGTGCAGATGTATTTCCCCCACAGCCTGGAGCCGGAAAGCCTTGATGTGCATATCGATCAGATCCCTCAGAGTGGCGGCCAGGAAACCATCCTGGTGGTCGAGGACAATGAAGGCGTGCGCCTGACCGTCGTCGAGCTGCTTGAACAGTCCGGCTACACCGTGCTCACGGCGGATGACGGCGACCAGGCCATGCAAAAGCTGCAAGCCGGTTTGCAGCCGGAGCTGATCTTCACCGATGTGGTCATGCCTGGCCGTGTCAAAAGCACCGACCTGGCCGACTGGGCCCGTGCACAGAGTCCTCCAGTTGCAGTGTTGTTCACCTCCGGCCATACGCGTGACATTCTCTCCAGCAATCACCTGCTGAGCGCCGAAATTCATCTGCTGAGCAAGCCCTACAGCCCCGAAGCCCTGACGCAACGGGTGCGCAGCGTGCTCACCGCCCGACAAGGTTGTCCATGACTTCACAGCGCAACATCCCAGCGATCACTGCCCAGCAAAGCGGCTTCGTCCGCGTGCGCGGCGCCCGCGAGCACAACCTGCGTAACGTCGATGTGGATATTCCCCGGGATGCCCTGGTGGTGTTTACCGGTGTGTCGGGTTCCGGCAAGTCGTCCCTGGCGTTTTCCACGGTGTATGCCGAGGCGCAGCGGCGCTATTTCGAGTCGGTGGCGCCGTATGCGCGGCGGCTGATCGACCAGGTCGGTGTGCCGGACGTGAACAGCATCGAAGGCCTGCCGCCCGCCGTGGCCCTGCAACAGCAGCGCGGTACGCCGAGTGCGCGCTCGTCGGTGGGCAGCGTGACGACGTTGTCGAGCCTGATTCGCATGTTGTACTCCCGTGCCGGCAGCTATCCGCCGGGACAACCGATGCTGTATGCCGAGGACTTCTCGCCAAACCTGCCCCAGGGCGCGTGTCCGCAATGCCATGGCCTGGGCCGTGTGTATGAAGTGACCGAAGCGTTGATGGTGCCGGATCCTTCGTTGACGATTCGCCAGCGTGCAGTGGCGTCCTGGCCATTGGCGTGGCAAGGCCAGAACCAGCGGGACATCCTGGTGACCCTGGGCTACGACGTGGATATCCCGTGGCGTGACCTGCCGAAAAAGCAGCGCGACTGGATCCTGTTCACCGAAGAAACCCCCACCGTACCGGTCTACGCTGGCTTTACTCCGGAACAGACCCGCGATGCGCTCAAGCGCAAACTGGAGCCGAGCTACCAAGGCACTTTCATGGGCGCCCGGCGCTACATCCTGCACACCTTTGCCCACACCCAGAGCGCGCTGATGAAGAGGCGCGTCTCGCAGTTCATGCAGGGCAGCGCCTGCCCGTTGTGCGAGGGCAAACGCCTGACCAAGGCCGCGCTGTCGGTGAAGTTTGCCGGGGTGGACATCGGTGAGTTGTCGCAGTTGTCATTGACGCGCTTGGCCGAGTTGCTGCGGCCGGTGGCGGCGGGCCAGGACACGATGAAACTGTCGGTGGAAAAACGTCTGGCGGCCCAGCGTATTGCCCAGGATTTGCTGGAGCGGGTCAGCACGTTGACCGAGTTGGGCCTGGGTTATCTGTCCCTGGAGCGCAGTACGCCGACCTTGTCGTCCGGGGAGTTGCAGCGGCTGCGTTTGGCCACACAACTGGGCTCGCAGTTGTTCGGCGTGATTTACGTGCTGGATGAACCCTCGGCGGGCCTGCATCCGGCGGATGGCGAGGCGTTGTTCACCGCCCTGGAGCGTTTGAAAGCCGCGGGCAATTCGTTGTTTGTGGTGGAGCATGACCTGGAAACCATGCGCCGCGCCGATTGGCTGATCGACGTCGGCCCGGCGGCCGGCGAACAGGGCGGGCAGGTGCTGTACAGCGGCCCGCCCGCAGGGCTTGCGCAAATCGAGGCGTCGCAGACCCGTGAGTACCTGTTCGCAGAAAAACGCGCGCCGAACCAGGCGCGCCGCGAGCCCACCGGCTGGCTGAAACTGCAAGGGCTGACGCGCAATAATCTCAAGGACCTGAACGTCGATTTTCCGCTGGGCTGCTTCACGGCGGTCACCGGGATTTCCGGGTCGGGCAAGTCCAGCCTGGTCAGCCAGGCCCTGCTGGAACTGGTGGGCGCCGGTCTCGGGCGCGTCGTGGAAAATGACGAAGAACCGAGCCTGGAAGACGACGCGCCGCAAATCAGCGGCGGGTACATCAAAGCCGGGCTGGAGCACATCCGCCGTCTGGTGCAGGTGGACCAGAAGCCCATCGGCCGCACACCGCGCTCCAATCTGGCGACCTATACCGGCCTGTTCGACAACGTGCGCAAGCTGTTCGCGGCCACACCGGCGGCGAAGAAGCGCCATTACGATGCCGGGCAATTCTCGTTCAACGTCGCCAAGGGCCGTTGCCCGAATTGCGAAGGGGAAGGTTTTGTCAGTGTCGAGTTGTTGTTCATGCCGAGCGTGTACGCACCGTGCCCGACCTGTCATGGGGCGCGCTACAACCCAGAGACCCTGTCAGTGACATGGCAAGGCTTGACCATCGCCCAAGTGCTGGGGCTGACGGTGGAGCAAGCGGTGGACGTGTTCGCCGAACAACCGAGCGTACTGCGCCCGTTGCTGGTGCTGCGGGATATCGGCCTGGGCTACCTGCGCCTGGGCCAACCGGCCACTGAGCTGTCGGGCGGTGAAGCGCAGCGCATCAAACTGGCGACCGAGCTGCAACGCAACGCGCGGGGCGCGACCTTGTATGTGCTGGATGAGCCGACTACCGGGTTGCATCCACGGGATGTGGACCGCTTGCTCAGCCAGTTGAATCACTTGGTGGACGCGGGGCATACCGTGGTTGTGGTGGAGCATGAGATGCGCGTGGTGGCGCAGAGTGATTGGGTAATTGATATCGGGCCGGGGGCGGGGGATTTGGGCGGCAAGGTGGTTGTCAGTGGTACGCCGCAGAAAGTTGCGAAAAGCAAGGTGAGCCGGACTGCGCCGTTCCTGGCCCGAGAGCTGATTTAACTGGCAATTTCGATCACATGTGGGGGGATATTTGTGTTGGTGTACATATCCGTTGTTTAGGTAACGGCGGCTTATGGTTCCGCCCTTACGGCGGCTCACTTTTGAAAAGCGCAAAAGTAAGCAAAACGCTCTTGCCCCAACACTCGGCACCTCGCTTAGGCTCGGTGTGCCCTCACTCCGGCTTGAATCCGTGGGCCGCCGCGATGGGCCATCCTTGGCCCAGCGCGGCTAACCCGGCGTCCTGCCGGGTTACCCACGGATTCAAGCCTGCGTTCGGCCAGCGTGTTTAACGGGGCGCCTAAGATCAAGATCAAGATCAAGAGCGACTCGCTTCGCATCGTGGATACGCGGTCCTTGTAGGAGTCGGGGGGACGCCTAGTTCTTGCCGGCGAAAAACGTGAGAGCGCCGCGTTTTGTCTGGTTCCCCCGCGTCATCGTTGAAGACCATCGCTGGCAAGCCGGCTCCTACAGGACCGCGTTTGCCTTTGCTCTACACCACTCAAGCCGGCTGTCAGGCCGCTGTGCTCTTGCTTTTGATTTTGATCTTAGGCGCCCCGTCAAACACGCTGGCCGGAATTCGGCAGGGATTTGGGGGGTAAACCGG